>JBAUZR010000164.1:0-4795 GCA_049585375.1 Acidobacteriaceae bacterium | reverse complement strand
ATATTACGGTGCCCGACGTGCCGCACCGTGGTGACGGAGAAGGATGAGTACCTGCCGTTCTGCAGTGATCGGTGCCGGGTGATCGATCTGGGGAAGTGGGCGAGCGGGGCCTATCGGATCTCGTCGCCGGTGCTCGATCCGGAGGTGCTGGAAGGTCTGGGAGGCGAGGGGCAGCCGCGTGGTGAGCATGACGAGGAGGACTGAGCTGCCTCCTCCGGGGGTGCGGATTCGACCCGAGGGCGTCCCGGCGCCAGTGGCGCGGACGCGCTGGGCGTGGACGGCAGGGACGTTTTTTGGAATCGGGCATCTGAAACCGGGACCGGGGACCTGGGGCTCGGTGGCGGCGACGGCGATCTGGTACTTCGGGCTGAAGGCGGCGCATCTCACTGGCTGGGAAGTTTCCGTTGTGACACTGGCGGGCGCCGTGGCGGTGACCTGGGTGGGCATTCCTGCCGCAACGGTGGTGGAGCGGGAGAGTGGCGGGACGGATCCCGGTTTTGTGGTGATCGATGAGGTCGCCGGACAATGGATCGCGCTGACGGTGGCTCATGTTGAACTGGGCCATGCGTTTTTGGCGTTACTGCTGTTCAGGATTTTCGACATCACGAAGCCGTGGCCGGCGCGGCAACTGGAACGGCTGCCGGGGGGGCAAGGCATCATGCTGGACGACGTGGCAGCAGGCGTGTACGCGCTGCTGGTGATGATGGTGGTTCAGGTTTGGTGGTAAGTAAGGGTGAGATGGTGCGTATTCTCAAATCCGAATCCAGCACGACGCCCCGCATCGATGCTGTATCGCCGGGCGCGGCGATGCCGGGGGGCGATCTTGAAATTCGCGGGAACAACCTCGGGGGTGTGCCTTTATCCAAAGCAGAAGCCGGAAGCGTTGGCGGCCCGGAGTACCGGCGGCCGGTGGCGATGCTGGGCGATCTGTCTGCGCCGGTGCTGCTGAGCCGGGGGAGCCGGCTAACGCTGCGGGTGCCCGAGGAGGCGGAGTCGGGGCGGCTGCGGATTCTGCAGAACGGGGCACAAAGCAACGCGGTGGATGTGCGTGTCGCCAGCCTGATCGCGACCGGGGCGCATGTGGTGGCGAGCCCGGTGATGGATGAGGAGGGGAACATCTACGCGACGTTTTCGGGGCAGCGCGGGCAGGAGACGCCCGTGTCGGTCTTTCGCATTGAACGCGACGGGGAGATGCGGCCGTTTGTGCGCGGGGTGATGAATGCGACCGGCCTGGCGATGGATGAGGAAGGCAATCTGTACGTCTCCTCGCGGCATGAGGGCAAGGTCTACCGGGTTGCGAAGAACGGCGCCTCCGCTGTGTATGCGGAAGGAATGGGGGTGGCGACCGGCCTGGCGTTCGATACGGAGGGGAACCTCTATGTGGGGGACCGGAGCGGAACGATTTTTAAGATTGCTCCGGACCGGCAGATTTTTGTCTTCGCCACCCTGGAACCAAGTGTGGCTGCCTACCATCTCGCCTTCGGACCCGATGGCACGCTGTATGTGACCGGGCCGACGACGTCGAGCTACGATGCGGTGTATGCAGTCAATCGCGACGGCGATATCGGCGTTCTGCATCGAGGACTGGGGAGGCCGCAGGGTATCGCAGTTGATATCGCAGGGAATGTCTATGTAGCAGCATCGTTGCGGGGACGCCGCGGGGTTGTCTGCATTACGCCGCGGGGCGAGGCATCGCTGGCGGTCGCCGGGAACGGAATCATTGGATTCGCGTTCGTCGCAGACGGCGGGGCGCTGCTGGCGACGAACACCTCGATTTACCATCTGGCGCTGGGCGTGGAAGGATGGCGGCTGTGATAGCCGCCAGCGGGGCGGTTGACTCTATGGGGAAAGTTCGCGGGGATCGATGAACGCGGAAATTATCGCAGTTGGCTCCGAGATGCTCACGCCGTTCCGTCAGGACACCAACTCTCTTTACCTGACCGAGAAGCTGAATGAGCTGGGCGTGGATGTTGCGTTCAAGACAATCGTCGGGGACCGCAGGAAGCACCTTGTGGATGCGGTGCGGCATGCGCTGGGGCGGGTGGATATTCTCGTTCTCTCAGGCGGCCTGGGACCGACGGAGGACGACCTGACGCGGGAAGCGGTGGCCGATGCGCTGGGCGTCCGGGTGAAACGCGACGCGGATCTGATCGCGCATCTCTATTCGCGCGCCGCTTCGCGCCGAACCACGATGACGCGGAACAACGAGAAGCAGGCCGACGTGATTGAAGGGGCGACGATCCTGCCGAACAAGCTGGGATCGGCGCCGGGACAGTGGATAGACACCGTGTTGGGTGCACATCGCAAGCTGGCGATGCTGCTGCCCGGCCCCCCGCATGAACTGAAGGCGATGTTCGAAGATCAGTGTCTGCCGCGCCTGCGGGAGATTTTACCCAAGCGGTTTCTGGCGACGCGGGTGCTCAAAGCGGCGATGATCGGGGAATCGGCGGCCGATGCGAGGATCGCGCCCATCTACATGCAATATAAGGATGTGGAGACGACGATTCTCGCTCATCTGGGGGACATCGAGCTGCGACTGAATTGCTCGAAGCCAATTGCGGATCTGGCGCAGTCGCGCGTGGATGAGCTGGCGGGGCGGATCGAAGAGGAGCTGGAGGACTACGTTTACTCCTCGCAGGGTGAGACGCTGGAGCAGATTGTTCTGTATTACCTGGAGATGCGCGGAGCGTCGCTCGCCGTCGCCGAGAGCTGTACGGGTGGAATGGTGGCGGAGCGGCTGACGAGTGTGAGCGGGAGCTCGCGCTCGTTTGTTGGGGGCGCGGTGGTATACAGCAATCGGCTAAAGACGGAACTGGCTGGAGTGGATCCGCAACTGATCGCGCGGCATGGCGCCGTCAGCCGGGAAGTGGCCGTTGCCCTGGCGGACGGCATTCGCGAGCGGTGTGGTTCGACTCTGGGCCTGGGCGTCACCGGGATCGCGGGCCCGGCCGGCGGATCCGAGGAGAAGCCTGTGGGGCTGGTCCATATTGCGGTGAGCGATGCCGATGGGACGGACTGGGTAGAGAAGCGGTTCCCCGGCGATCGCGCGGGGATCCGCTACTACGCTAGTCAGCAGGGGCTGGACCTGGTGCGACGCCGGCTGTCGTAAGGGAGGCAGCCCGTGGCTTGTGGCCAGCCCGTAGCCGGTGGCCGGTAGCGGTCCGGCTTCTAATCGAAAATATCTGTGCTCCTCCCTCTTGCGGAGCGTGCGGTCTTGTGTGTTACATTGGGTAACACTATGGCACGTAACACAACGTCGAAACATGATCCCGCAGAGTTGGGGGCACTGGAGCGTGAGCTTCTCGGCATCGTCTGGCGGCGGGGCGCGGCAACGGCGGACGAGGTGCGCGCGGAGCTGGACCGGCCGCTGAAGGATTCGACGATCCGCACCGTGCTGCGGCGTTTGGAAGAGAAGGGCTACATCGCGCACGCGGTGGACAATCGGACGTTTGTTTACCGGCCGGCGGAGTCGCCGCAGAAAGTGGCCGGGCGAGCCGTACAGCGGATCGTGGACTGGTTCTGCGCGGGCTCGGTGGAAGAGCTGCTGGTGGGGATGGTGGATTCCAAAGTGATCAGCCGCGGCGAGCTGGAGCGTCTGGCGCGGCGCATTGCGGCAGCGAAGCAACAGGAGGGAGGCAAGGCATGACAGCCATGATGATCGAAGCGGCGGTGCGGGGATTGCTCCTGGCGATCGTGGTGGGGGCGGGGCTTCGGGTGCTGTGCGTGACGAATGTGCCGGTGCGCAAGGCGGCGTGGAGCCTGGTTCTGGTTGGGTCGCTGGCAATGCCGTTCCTGATGCGCTGGCCGGCGATGACGGGGCTGGCACAGGGAATTGCGTGGGTCGTGCCGATCCGCCAGATCGAGACCGCGCCCAGCCGGGCGGTGCCGCCGCCGGTTGTCCCCGACCGCGGGATGAGGAGCCAGGCGGAAGTGTCTACATCGGAGCGGTTGCGTCTTGCGAAACAGCAGAAGGCGGAAGCGCCGCCGCCCGCGGCGAATTCTATGGCCCTGCACGCAGCGAAGCAGGACGAGTCTCCGACGGATCATGCCGCGCCGGTTAACCCGATCGGGCGTGCGGTCTGGGTTGCGACGGAACCTTCCGCGGCTCGGCATTCCTGGCAATGGCCACCAGCAGAGCGGGTGATCGTGTGGGTTTATCTGGCGATGAGCGGCGGGTTGCTGCTGCGGCTGCTGTGGGGCGTCGGCGCGGCCATCTGGCTGTGGGCCAGGGCGGAAGAGGTTTCGCCGCTCGAGGTGCCGGAAGAGAACGTCCGCGTGAGTGCGCAAATCCCATCACCGGTGACCATCGGCAGCGGGATTGTGCTGCCCGGCGACTACAGGGAGTGGAACCGCGCCAAGCTGCGCGTGGTGCTGGCGCACGAACGCTCCCATGTGCGCCAGATGGACTTCTATCTGCAGCTGCTCGCCGGTGTGTATACGGCAATCTTTTGGTTCAGCCCGCTGGGATGGTGGTTGAAACGGACGCTCTCGCATCTGGGTGAGGCGATCAGCGATCGCGCGGGACTGGAAGCGGCGGCGAGCCGTTCGGACTATGCCGGCGTGTTGCTGGAGTTTGCGGCAAGCCCACGGCGCGCTCTGCCCGGTGTAGCCATGGCACGCCCGGGGAATCTGTCACGGAGGGTGGATCAATTGCTAAATGAAAAGCTTTTCCAGAGAGCCTTTGCCGAAGGCCGGCGGCGTGCGGCGGTTTCGCTCCTGCTGGTGCCGGCGGCGTTGTTTGCGGTGACAGCGCTGGTGCGAGTACCACGCGTGGCGGCGCAGACAGAGTCAACGC
>JBAUZR010000163.1:0-2448 GCA_049585375.1 Acidobacteriaceae bacterium | reverse complement strand
AGGGTAATACCTTTTGGGTATTACCCTCGAAGGCTGCACCATTTCTGGGGCAGCCACTTTTGCCGGGTCGCCGGGCCGCCGGCTATTTTCCCTTCTTCTTGCCCTGGAGATTCAGCGCCACGGCCGCCTGGATCAGCGCCTTCAGCGCCTTCTCATTCACTTTTTCGCCTTCGTGGATGTCGATCGCCCGCCGCACATTCCCCTCCAGACTGGAGTTGAACAGCCCAGACGGATCGGGCAGCGAAGCTCCTTTGGCAAAGGTGAGCTTAACGACGCTCTTGTATGTCTCACCCGTGCACACGATGCCGGCGTGGGAAAAGACCGGCGTTCCGGGATTGGTCGCCTTGGCCCACTTCCACTCTTCCACGATCTCCGGATCGGCCGCGTGAATGATTCCGCGTACTTTCGCGAGGGTCGTCCCGCGCCAGTCCCCCAGTTGTTTGACCTTTTCGTCAATGCGTGTCGATGCTGATTCCATCACCGACCTCCAGTCTCGGACTTATTCTAGCGATCCTTCACGGCCAGGGGCGTTCCGGGGTGAACCGTCGCTGCAGTCGAATCCTGTCTTCGTTCGATCCTTTCCTCTTCCGGCTCTGCCCTGCACTTATACTGGGGGTCGTCTTTGCGCCGTCACCTTGCGGAAGGGAATCCTCACCGATGCGCTCGCTCCTGCTCTCCTTTCTTCTCGCAGCTTCCACACTCTACGGCCAGTCCTTCGTCCAGCGCAGCGGCACTCACCTGGTTCTCGACGGCAGCACGTTCCGCTACAGCGGTCCCAACATCGAATGGCTCGGGCTGGAAGGGTATGGTCCGCACGATCCCTTTGGCCCTCGCTACCCTTCTCACTTTGAAATCGACGACGTCTTCGCCACCGCGGCCGAGATGGGCGCCAAAGTGGTCCGCTCGCAAACTATGGGCGACACCATTGGCTGTCCACTCTGTATCGAGCCGGAAGAAGGTCAATTTAATCCGAACGCCTTCCAGGCATCGGACTATGCGCTTTCCGTCGCCGCGAAGGATCACATGAAGGTGATCATCACGCTGATTGGAGACTGCGCCACCTGCTCGGGCGGCGGCATTGGCCAGTACCTGGCCTGGCACAAAACGGCCAACTTCCAGGATTTCTTCACCGACCCGGCTCTCATTGCAGCGTATGAGCGTCACATCGACGCCGTCCTCAATCACCGCAACACGATCACCGGCGTTCTCTACCGCGACGACCCGACGATCATGGCCTGGGAAAACTGCAACATGTGCGGCATCTTCTCCGTTTTTATGCATGGCAATCTCGCCGACGTGGCGAAGTGGTCCGAGACCATCGGCGAACATATCAAGTCCATCGATCACCATCACCTCTACCTGGACACCACCGGCATCTTTCGCAATGATCCGGAAATCCTGAACAATCCCAGCGTCGATCTTTTCGCTTTCGAGGAATATCCCCACTGGGACGCGCTGCTGGGGCCCACCGCCCAGCACACCAAAGCGGCCACGATCGCGCACGACGCCGCCACCGTCGTCAGCCACAATAAGGTCTTCATCGTGAATGAATTTGGCTGGGACAAGACCGACTGGGCGACACCGGACGACCTGCAGCAGGTGCTGGACAGCTTTTTGCACAATCCCGACATCTCCGGGGACGGCTTCTGGGCGCTGCAGGGACACCTCGACAACTTCGGATTCCAGCCCATTCCTGCCGACACCAATAATGCTGAGTTCGCGGCCAAAGGCGAATCCGGCGAGTGGTGGGCGCTCTATTATCCGGGACGAAAGACGCTGGTCATGTCCGCGGAGGATATGGCCGGGCGCGCGCAGCAGCTGCGTACTCACGCCTTCCAGATGGCCGGCCTCCCGGTTCCACGTCATGCCGTTCCGACTCCACCCGTCGTCAGCTCGGTGGTCATCGGCGGGCTCGTCGCGTGGCGCGGGTCTGCGGGGGCAACGCGCTATTCCATCGAGAGCCTCGCTCCCGGTTCCACGCAGTGGAAGCTGGTGTGCGGTCGCTGCGCCACCGACGAGCAGGACCCGTGGATCGACCCCCACGCGGTGTTCGGCGCCCGATATCGGATCACCGCATACAACGCGGACGGCGTGGCGAGCGCGACCTCAGCGCCGAAATAGGCGCATCCGTTCAGACCCGCAGCAGCCCTCGAAATCCTCGGTTGCCGTAAAAGCTGGGGGCACTGTTGTGGTACACGAAAACATGGTCGTAGCGGCGGTCTGCGAAAATGGCGCCGCCGAGCGCCCTGATGGCTGGGGGCGTTTTCAGCCAGCTCTGCGTCTTCGTATCGAACTCTCCCAGTTTCTGGAGCTCGCGATATTGTTCTTCGGTCAGCGGCTCAGTGCCCATCGCGGCCGCCATATCGATTGCGTTGCCGGCTGGATGCAGACCTTCTTTCTCCCGCTTCTCCTGCCCTTCCCGGTCGTAACAGATATTCCTGCGGGCTT
>JBAUZR010000162.1:0-2222 GCA_049585375.1 Acidobacteriaceae bacterium | reverse complement strand
GGGCCACGTGCCTACGCCGCTGGCCGACCAGTTCCTCGCCAACTTCCATCGCGCCATCGAAGCGGGGATGAAGGATCAGGACTGGGCGGCGGGCTATCTGCAGCTACAGAAGAATGCAATCCGAGGCCACAAACCAGCCTGAACTCCGCTGTGCGATTACGATAGGGACATGGCAAAAAACAGCCTGCAGGATCGCATCGTTTTCATCACCGGAGCCAGCGCCGGCATTGGCGCGGCCTGTGCCCGCGCGTTCGCCGCCGAGGGCGCCCGACTGCTGCTCGCCGCCCGGCGTGTGGAGCGGCTGGAAGCCATGGAAGTGGATTTGCTCGACGCCGGTGCGGCGGCTGTGCACGTCTTCGGTCTCGACGTTCAGGATCGCGTCGCGGTGGAGAAGTCGATCGCCGCGCTTCCCGGGGAGTGGCGGAGCATCGACGTCCTCGTGAACAATGCCGGGCTTAGCCGGGGGCTCGACAAGCTGTGGGAAGGGAAGACGGAAGACTGGGAAGAGATGATCGACACCAACATCAAGGGCCTGCTCTGGGTCACCCGCGCGGTGGTGCGCGGCATGGTCGAGCGCGGTCGCGGACACGTCATCAATCTCGGCTCAACCGCAGCCGAGCTGGCCTATCCGGGCGGGAATGTCTACTGTGGAACCAAAGCCGCGGTGAAGCTGATCAATGACGGACTCCGCCAGGATGTGATGGGCACGCCTGTGCGCGTTACCAGCATTGAGCCGGGCATGGTCGAAACTGAATTCAGCCAGGTGCGGTTCCGCGGCGACAATGCGCGGGCCGGCAAGGTCTACCAGAACATCGCGCCGCTCACCGCCGACGATGTCGCTGACGCCATCGTGTGGGCGGCTACGCGTCCCGCGCATGTGAACATCGCCCACATGCTGATGACGACCATCGACCAGGCGAACTCCCTGGTCTTCAACCGCAAGACCTAGAGTCCGGGGAGCCCGGCCAGCTTCGCTTCGATCTCCGCCAGCGCCGCCTCCAGCGCCCTGCGGCGGATCGGATTCGAGGTGCGCTCATCCAGAATTCGCTCCCGCTGCAACTCGAGCGACTGCCGTTCGCGCAGACGCGCGGCCCGCGCCGCGGCGGTCTCCGCATCCTGAATCGATCGGCCGGCATCCGGCGGTTCCGACGATCGCTGCTCCACCTGGTCCTCTACAGATTTGCTTTCCCATCCTCGCGCCATATCTCCATGGTAGCTCCGGGGAGACGCGGCAGCGGACACCGTTAGTAATGCTGCATCCGGTCGCCTCCTCCGGGCATCCGTAAACGCATGCAGGTTTGGCGCATTCCGCAATTCGGCATTGATCGCCTCGAACAGGTCACTCTCCCGGATCCGGTGCCGCAGTACGGCCAAATCCTGGTGCGCGTTCACGCGGTCTCGCTCAACTACCGCGATCTGATGGTGGTGCTGGGGCGCTACAACCCGAAGATGCATCTGCCGCGCATACCCTGCTCCGACGGTGCGGGCGAGGTGGTTGCGATCGGCGAAGGGGTCACGCGCGTCAGGCCCGGCGACCGCGTGGCCGGGATTTTCATGCAGAACTGGATCGACGGCGAACCGGACGCCGCGAAGATCAGGGGCGCGCTCGGCGGCGATATTGACGGCATGCTCGCCGAGCTGGTCGTTCTGCACGAAGACGGCGTGGTTCCCATCCCCGATCACCTTTCCTACGAAGAAGCAGGGACGCTGCCATGCGCGGGTGTCACTGCATGGAACGCGGTTGTCGAGGCCGGCAATGTTAAGGCCGGAGACACCGTCCTCATCCAGGGGACCGGAGGCGTCTCGATTTTCGCGCTGCAATTTGCGAAGCTGCTTGGCGCGCGGGTTCTCGGCACATCCAGCAGCGATGCCAAACTCAGGCGCGCCCAGCAGCTTGGCCTGGATGCCGGCGTGAATTACCGCCAGCGTGAAGACTGGGACGCCTGGGTGGTGGAACAAACCGGCGGCCGCGGAGCCGATCTGGTAGTCGAAGTCGGAGGCGCGGGCACTTTCATGCGTTCCATCGCCTCGGTTCGCATCGGCGGTGCGGTGGCACAGATTGGCGTCCTGAGTGAGTCGACAGAGGCGATCGGAATCGCGAAGCTATTACACAAGCAGGTTCATCTGCGTGGTATTTATGTGGGATCGCGGGCTCATTTTGAGAAGATGAATCGAGCCATCGCACAGCATCGGCTGAAACCCGTGGTGGATGAGGTGTTTAG
>JBAUZR010000161.1:0-7982 GCA_049585375.1 Acidobacteriaceae bacterium | reverse complement strand
AACTGACTCCCACAAACAGTAGGCCGTCGAAGCGTGCATCTCGGCTCTCCAGAACGCGGTAGCAGACTTCACGGCCAGGCAGTTCCATATGCAGATTGTGGCATGGCTTGCATGGTGAACTGGCGGTTTTCGGACGCGACCCCTTTCAGAGTCCCCATCCGGATTTGGTTGTCCCAGCCGTTGGCGTTTCTAACTCCGTCTCATCGCTTCCGCAGTCGCACCGACTCCCAGCTCCCATCCGACGACCACCCGCCATCCACCACAAGCGTGTGCCCGTTCACAAAACCGCTCTCCCGCTCGTCGGCCAGAAAAGCAATCGCCCGCGCAACATCCTCCGGTGTCGCGAACCGCCCCATCGGCACTCGCTGAGTAATGTCCGCATCGGTATAGCTCCCGCCCGCCTGATCCGCCACGTCCATCTCCGTCTTCACCCATCCGGGACACACCGCGTTGACCCGCACCCCACGCCCGCCCCACTCCGCCGCCAGAGTACGCGTCAGTCCTACCAGCCCGTGCTTTGAAGCGTTATAAGCTGCGCGATCCGCCACCGCCACCAGACCCGCAATCGACGCCACACTCACGATCGATCCGCTTCCCGCCCTCAGCATCCGCTTACCGAACGCCTTCGCCATCAGAAACGGCCCCACCAGATTCACTTCCAGCATCCGCCGGTACTCTTCCGCGCTCGTCTCCTCCGCCGCCCGAATCAGGCTGATCCCCGCGTTGTTCACCAGCACATCCGTGCGACCCCACGTCTCCATCAGCTGCTCCGCAAATCGCTCCACGGCACTCTCATCCGTCACATCCCCGGCAAACGTCATTGCCTCCCCACCCCGCTGCCGAATCCCCTCCACCGTCTCCACCGCTTCCCGCAGGTCGATGATGGCCACTCGATAGCCTTTCTCCGCCAGCACCTCCGCCGTCCGCCGCCCAATGCCCTGCGCCCCGCCGGTCACCACCGCAACGCGATCTTTGCTCATCTTCCCCGCCTTTCACCCAGGACTCTCCACCGCAAACCGCTCATCTCTGCCCGCCGCGCAGTTTCCACAGCACCTGCCGCACCAGTCCCATCCACTCCCGCGCATCCGGCTTCGTCAGATTCATGTGCCGCACCAGCCGCCGCACCCTCTTCTCCAGGACAGCCCGTCCACCTTCCCCCGGAATCTCGCTCTCCTCCAGAGTCTCCACCAGAACCGCCACCATGCGCTCCCGATCGCCCGCCGTCGCCAGCGGCGTCTCAAGCGTCGTTTCCAGCCCCGCCTCAGCCGTCTCCTGCCGAATCATCTCGTACAACACCACCGCCACCGCCTGCCCCAGGTTCATCGATGGCTGCTCCATCTCCGTCGGAATCCGCAGCACCCTCTGGCAAGGCCCCAGTTCCTCATTGGACAAGCCCCGCTTCTCCGACCCAAACAGCACCGCAACCTGCATCCCGCTCCGCAGCTGCTGCCGGATCTCCTCCACTCCAGCCTCCAGCCTCTGTAACGGCTCCTCCGGCGTTCGCTGCCGACCCTCCGCCGTCCCCACCACCAGCGCGCAGTCCGAAACCGCGCCCGTCACATCTGGAAATATCTCCGCCGCCGCCAGCACCGGCTCCGCATCCACTGCCGACCTCGCCTCGCGAAACGCCTTCTCGTACGGCTCTACCGCTCGTAAATGCCGGAAGCCAAAATTTGTCATCGCCCGCGCCGCCGCGCCAATGTTCAGCGGATTCCGCGTCCGCACCAGTACCACCCGCAGTCGATCGCGTTCCTCTTCCGTCAGCCCCATGCCGCGTCCCTCAACAAGATGTCCGCCCGAATCGCACGCCAACGTCTACTATAGGCAGGGCAGTCTCGCTCTTACACCGCGGCCGCCCGCATCGCCGAATCGAAAGACCACCCATGCCCGTCCGCACCATCATCGAGCCCTTCCGCATCAAGAGCGTCGAGCCCATTCGCTGGACCACCCGCGCCCAGCGCGAGCAGCTCCTCGCCGCCGCCCACTACAACATGTTCCTGCTCCCCGCCGACGATGTCCTCATCGACCTGCTCACTGACTCCGGAACCGGCGCCATGTCCACCCACCAGTGGGCCGCCATGATGGAAGGCGACGAGAGCTACGCCGGCAGCCGCAGCTTCATCCGCTTCCGCGACTCCATTCAGGACATCTTCGGTTACAAACACGTCATTCCCACCCATCAGGGCCGCGCCGCCGAGCGCATCCTCTTCGGCGTCTCCTGCAAAAAGGGCGACATCATCCCTAACAACACCCACTTCGACACCACCCGCGCCAACGTCGAATTCACCGGCGCCGAAGCCGTCGATCTCCTCACTGAAGCGGGTCGCCGGCCATCCGTCTCCGCGCCGTTCAAGGGCAACATGGATGTCGCCGCCCTCGAAGCCCTCATCGCGAAGCACGGCCGTGAGCGCATTCCATTAGTCATGCTCACCGTGACGAATAACTCGGGCGGCGGCCAGCCCGTCGCCATGGAAAACATCCGCCAAGTCAGCGCAATCTGCCGCCGTCACGGCATCCCGCTCTACTTTGACGCCTGCCGCTTTGCCGAAAACTCCTGGTTCATCAAATTGCGCGAACCTGGCTACGCCGACAAAACTCCGAAAGAAATTGCCCAGGAGATGTTCCGCTACGGCGATGGCTGCACCATGTCCGCCAAGAAGGACGGCATGGCCAACATCGGCGGTTTCCTCTGCACCAACGACGACAAGCTCGCCCAGCAGGAGAAAGACCTGCTCATCCTCACCGAAGGCTACCCCACTTACGGCGGCCTCGCCGGTCGCGACCTCGAAGCCATCGCCGTCGGCGTACAGGAGGCGCTCCGCGAGGACTACCTCCGCTACCGCATCGCCTCCACCGCCTACCTCGGCAACCACATCGCCGCTGAAGGAGTGCCGATTGTCCAGCCGCCTGGCGGCCACGCCATCTATCTCGACGCCCGCGCCTTTTTACCGCACCTTCCTCAGGATCAGTTCCCCGGAGTCGCCCTCGCCTGCGAGCTCTACCTCGAAGGCGGCGTGCGCTCCGTCGAAATCGGCACCCTCATGTTCGCCGCCTCCGCCCAAATGGACCTCGTCCGCCTCGCCATCCCCCGCCGCGTCTACACGCAGAGCCACGTCGACTACCTCGTCGAGATCATCCTTGAAGTCTGGAAGAATCGCGAGAAGATTCGCGGCATGCGCCTCACCTTTGAAGCGCCGTTCCTCCGCCATTTCACCGCCCACCTCGAGCCGATCCCCTGAAGCTATGGAACCGAGACAAGGATGGGAGCTAAGAGAAAATTGTCATCCTGAGCGAGCCTTCCGAATTCGTTGCGCGCCTTTAGCGCAACAACAATTCAGGCGCGAGTCGAATAGCCTGCCCTGAGCGAGTTCGCGTTAGCGCGCGAGTCGAACGGGGACCTGCACTTTCTTTCAGTAAGCCAAGGTCCCGTCAGAAAGACAAGCTCCTGGACTGGAATCTGCTCTGGTTCGCTCGCCCTACGCCAGCCCTACCTCGATCCGCTCCGCCTCCCGATCGATCTTCGTAATCCGGAAGCTCCGAATCTGCCCCACTCCCACCGGCTCCGCAGCCGCCTTCGCCGCAGTCTTCCCCTTCCACCGTGCCTGCAGCATCGACGTCAGCGCCGACAAATCCGCTCCGCCACTCACCTTCTCCTCGGCCGCCGCACTTTTCTCCAGCACGCACATCGCGCGAATCCCCTCACCCAGTTCCACTGTCGCCCGATCGCCGCTCAGCTCCACCACGCGCCCCGACACCCCATCGCCTTCCTTGTGCTCCTCCAGATACTCCTTCAGGCTCGTCGGCACCAACTGCTTCATGCTCAGCTTCACCTGCCGCTTCTCAGGATCAATGGCCAGCACCAGCGCGCGCACCACCTGTCCCTTCTTCAGCACGTCCTGCGGATGATGAATGTGCTTCTCTGCGCTGATCTCGCTCACGTGGACCAGTCCCTCCACGCCCTCGCTCATCTGCACAAACGCGCCAAACTTCATCAGGTTGGTTACCGGACCTTCAATCGCCGACCCCACGGGAAACTTCTGCGCCGCATCCGCCCAGGGATCGCCCAGCGTCTGCTTCAGCCCCAGCCCAATGCGCCGTTCTACCGGCTGCACGCTCAGGATCACCGCCTCCACCGTGTCTCCTTCTTTCAAAATGTCGCTGGGCTTACGCACCTTCTTCACCCACGACATCTCGCTCACGTGGATCAGCCCCTCGATCCCCGGCTCCAGCTCCACAAAAGCGCCAAAATCCATCAGCCGCACCACCCGGCCCGTGATGCGATCGCCCACTTTGTACTTGCCGGGTACACTCTCCCACGGCTCCGCCTGCAGCTGCTTCATGCCCAGCGAGATCTTCCGCGTCTCCGGATCGATCTTTAGCAGCTTCACCTTCACCGTCTCTCCGACGGTCAGCACGTCCTCGGGACTCGACACGCGGCTCCACGACAAATCGCTCACGTGCAGCAGCCCATCCACGCCGCCCAGATCCACGAACGCCCCGTACGGCATCAGGCTTCGCACCGTGCCTTCGACCACGTCGCCTTCGTTCAGCCCCGCCGCCCGGCTCTGCGCCTGGACCAGTGCCTGCTCTTCCAGCACGCTGCGCCGATCCACCACAACGTCCTCATCGCCGGCATCGAGCTTGATAATCCGGCAGGTGATCTCCTGCCCCACCAGATCGTTCACTTCCCTCTCGTCACGCGCACCGCTCCGCGACTGCGGCATAAACGCCCGCACGCCCACATCCACGCTCAGCCCGCCCTTCACCACAGCGGTCACAGTCCCCACAATCGGCGTCTTCTGCGCGAATGCCTCTTCCAGCGCCGTCCAGTCCCGCGGCTGGCTCACTCGAAACAACGAAAGATCGTAATAGCCCTCGGCGTTCCGTCCCTTCGAGGAGACGCCCAGCTTGTCGCCCACCTGCACCTTCTCGGCGTTGTTTGGAAACGCGCTGCGCGGCAGCACGCCTTCGACCTTGTAGCCGATGTCCACATACACGCTGTCTGCCGAAAGAGACAGCACCGTCCCCTCCAGTTGCTTCTGGCCGGCTTGCTTCTTATGGTTGTGCTCGAACTCGGCCAGCAGTTCACTAAACGACTCCGTGCTGTCTGTGGTGGTTTCTGTGGAGGTCTCGGCTTGTGTGATCTCGGTGTCCATAGCTTTGTCTTATTCTGTCACGCCCGTAACCGAGCCCGCAGCCCCGCCCCGTACAATGGGCCTGCTTAAAGAGTCAGTTAAAAAGTCAGCTTCATCCGGCCGGCGCATCTTCTCTGCTTTGCGATTCGCCTGCACCGGACCAGGAGACTGCACCTTAGAAGGAGCACGCATGCCGTCGATCCTTGCAGGCATTGGGTGGCACATGGTCGGCGCCGCTTCCGCCGCCTCCTTCTATGCCCCCATCGAGAAGGTGAAGAGATGGTCATGGGAAACCACCTGGGCCGTCGCCGGAATCTTTTCCTGGATCCTGCTCCCCATCGCTGTCAGCCTCATCCTTCTCCCGCACTTTGGCAGCTTCTATGCCGCCACGCCCGCGTCCGTCCTCACCCGCACCTTCCTCTTCGGAGCCATGTGGGGCATCGGCAACGTGAACTATGGCCTCACCATGCGCTACCTCGGCATGTCGCTGGGCATTGGCGTCGCCATCGGCGTCACGCTGGTTGTCGGCACCCTGGTCCCGCCGCTGCTGCACGGCCAGTTCCTCGCCCTCTTCACCAGCAAGGGTGGCCTCTACACGCTCGCGGGAATTCTCACCGCTCTCCTCGGTATCGCGATCGTCTCCTACGCCGGGCACCTCAAAGAAAGAATCCTCGGCCTCGCTGCCCAGGAATTCAGCCTCTCCAAAGGTCTCGTCCTCGCCGTCCTCTGCGGCATCTTCTCCTCAGGCATGTCTTTCGCCATCGACGCGGCTCGCCCCATGGCCGCAGCCGCCGTCGCCGCGGGAGTCAAGCCTCTCTACGCCGCGCTTCCCAGCTACGTTGTCATCATGGGCGGAGGCGCGCTCATCAACTTCGCTTACTGCTTCACCCGCCTCGGATTCAAACGCGACCTCTCCCTTCGCCGCGATCTCTCCCAGCCCGGCCGCATTTTGCTCATCAACGGCAGCATGGCCGCCTCAGGCGGCATCCTCTGGTATTTCCAGTTTTTCTTTTACGCGTGGGGAGCAGCCAACATTCCCAGCCATCTCTTCTTCGTTAACTGGATGCTCCACATGAGCGGCTACGTGCTCTTTGGCGGCCTGGTCGGCCTTGCGCTCGGCGAGTGGAAAGGCGCCGGTCCGCGTCCCGTGCGCTGGCTCTGGGCGGGCATGCTGGTCATCATCGCGGCGGCCAACCTCGTCGGCCTCGGCCTCGCCCCCTGAGCCCGATCAACTACGCGTCGTATGCGATCCCCGACGCCATCGTTGCAGCCGTCTGCAGTTCGTCCGCGATCGGCCCGCTCACCCGCAGAATCCGCAACTCGTCCGCCGTCATATACCCCGGACCCACGCCCAGCCACACCTTCGCCAGCAGGTCCGCGACCGTGCTCTGCATCCCCGCATCGGCCAGATCGGAGAATCCCCACCGCCAGTAATCCATCAGCGGCGCTGCGTGCCAGTGGCCATACTCGTCGTATCCCATCCCATCAAACACAGCATCCATGGGCGTCTGCATTTTCCCACTCCTTTTCCCATCTGTTTCAGGGGACAATGACCGCATCGTCGCAAAATCGGCTGAATCCCCGATGTGACATCGATCACCCACAGAGCCCCGGCGAGTCCGTCTCTCTGTCAAACCCTCGCCTGCTTGAATAGATGCGCCGCCGCCCATTCTGTTTCACCCCGCCGCCGATGTAATGTATCTGCATGAAACAATTCGTGCTCGGCCGCGCCCCCAGGCGCCTCGCCACCCTGTTCGCGCTCCTCTGCCTCAGCGCCATCTCATGCCTCCCAGCCGCCGCCCAGTCTGATAATGACCACCCCACCGCCCAACCTGGTGCCGGGAAGAACGACAAAACCCAGGAGAAAGTTCCCGACGCCAACAAGCTCCCGCCCTTGCCGCCTGACGCGCATGTGCAGCAAAGCATCGATCTCGACGGCAAAAAGCTCACCTACACCGTCACTGTAGGTACGCTCATTGCGCGTGATTCGGATGGCAAGCCCGCCGGAGATGTCGTCTACACCGCCTACACCGTCGACGCCCCCAACCGCCCCGTCACCTTCGCCTTCAACGGCGGACCCGGCGCCTCCTCCGTCTTCCTCAACTTCGGCGCCATCGGCCCCAAACACCTCGACAACGTCGGCAACCAGGGCGACAGCGCCTCCGATCCGCCCACCCTCTCTGACAACCAGGGAACCTGGCTCGACTTCACCGACCTCGTCTTCATCGACCCCATCGGCACCGGCTTCAGCCGCTCCCTCGTCAACACCGACGAGACAAAGAAGCTCTTCTACACCACCGTCCCCGACATCGAGTACCTCTCCCGCGCCGTCTATGACTGGCTCGTTAAAAACGGCCGCCTCGACTCCCGCAAATACCTCGTCGGCGAAAGCTACGGCGGATTCCGCGGCCCCCGCATCACCTACTACCTCCAGTCACAGCTCGGCGTCGCCATGAACGGCGTCGTCCTCGTCTCGCCCTACCTCAATCCCACCATCGAGCAGAACGGCGACCTCTCCCCGCTCCCCTGGATGGTCACCCTACCCTCCATTACCGCCGCCAACCTCGAGCGCCAGGGCAAGCTCACACCTGATGCCATGAAGGCCGTCATCGACTACGACCTCGGCGACTACGCCACCGCGCTCATCAAAGGCAATTCCGATCCCGCCCTCCAGAACGCCATGATCCAGAAGGTCACCGAGATGACCGGCCTCGATCCCACCTTCGTCAAGGAATCCGGCGGCCGCCTCGAAACCCGCGCCTACCTCCGCGAAGTCCACCGCGAGCAGGGCAAGCTCGGCTCCGTCTATGACTCCAACGTGACCATGTTCGATCCCTTTCCCTGGGC
>JBAUZR010000160.1:0-5496 GCA_049585375.1 Acidobacteriaceae bacterium | reverse complement strand
GGTAAAGATGGAGAAGGCGCGGCGTGCTTCGCCGGGAATGCGGTAGATTTCGCGAGTAAGCACGCGGACCTGTCCGATCTTGATGAGCATCTGCGGCGGGTCGGGCGGGATGACGAGGACGTCAGGGTGGGTCTGAATGAGGATGCGGGTGTCGCGCTTGTCGGCGTCGCGCATGTCTTCGCGGGTGGCGACGGCTTCGGCAAAGCGGGCGTCGAGGTCCTGAGCCTGCCCGATGCGGATGCAGTTACTGCAGATGCCGCAGAAGTCGGGAAGGCCGTCAGGGTTGTTGGGCGGAGTGAGGCAGTTGGCTGCCTGGGCGAGCATGATGGCGAGGGTGTATTTGCCGGCGCCGCGGGGTCCGGCGAGGATGAGGGAGTGCGGGAGACGTCCGGCGGCGATGGCTTCGCGCAGGTGGCGGACGGTGGCTTCGTTGCCGAGGAAGTCCTGGAAAGGCACGGTATTAGCGTACAGCGTATAGCGGATAGCGGACAGGCCACAGGCCACAGGCGACAGGACACAGGCCACAGGACACAGGCCACAGGACACAGGACACAGGCCACAGGCCACAGGCCACGGGCCACAGGCCACAGGCCACAGGACAGATATTGGTCGCCGATCCTGAGTTGCCTAAACCACGGAGTTGGTCCGGATGACCTCTTTGTAGAAGGCGGAGGAAAGCTTCGGTGTGCGTTTCTCGGTTTTGAAGTCGATGTAGGTGATGCCGAAGCGCTTGCTGAATCCGGACGACCACTCGTAGTTGTCGAGGAGGCTCCAGAGGAAGTAGCCCTTCACGGGTACGCCTTCCGAGACGCCGCGGTGGAGCTGAGTGAGGTAGTTGCGGAGGTACAGGACGCGGTCGGTATCCAGCACGGTGCCGTCAGGGCGGAGGACGTCGTCGGAGGAGTAGCCGTTTTCGGTGATGTAGATTTCTTTGACGCCCCAGATCTCGGAAACGAACTTGGGGGTCCAGTAAATGGCCTGCGGATTGAAGAAGAGCCAGTCTGAAGAAGCGTGGGGATAGCTGGCCGGGCGCGGGATCATCATGAAACCTTCGGGCGTGTCGGCGGGCATGGCTTCCTGGGTGGTGTAGATATTGGTGCCGACGAAGTCGAGAGGTGTGGAGATGATCTTCATCTCCTCGGGCGTGAAGTGGGGGGCGTCGGCGCCAAGTTCGCGAAGGTAAGCGTCGGTGTAGCGGCCCTCCATGATAGCGGTGAGGTAGGGCGCATTGATCTCGCGAAAGGCCTTCTCGGCGGCACGGATGTGCGGCTCATCTTCGATGGCAGGCATGGCACCGGGCGCGTCCTGCGCGACACCAACCCTGGCAGGCTGTTTGGCGGCGGCGCGGATGGCCTGCACGGCGAGTCCGTGGGCGAGGATGGCGTAGTGGCGCGCTTGGGCGACGTCTTTGCGCGGCAGGCGAAGACCGGGCGCGGATTCTCCGGACCCATAGCCGGCGTCGATGAAGGAGTCGAACTCATTCATGGTCATCCAGTGGGTGATGCGGTCGGAGAGTTGGCCCGCGGTATAGCCGGCGTAGTCGGCGAAGGCGTGGCTGGTGGCGACGCTGGTCCAGCCGCCTTTGTCCTGCAGGGCCTGGGGCAGGTCCCAGTGGTAAAGGGTGCAGTAGGGAGTGATGTCGGCGGACTGCAGCGCATCGAGGAGGCGCTTGTAGAAGTCGAGACCCTTTGGGTTGGGCGTGCCGGTGCCCTGCGGAAAGACGCGCGGCCACGCGACGGAGAAGCGATAGGTCTTTACGCCCAGATCCTTCATGAGGGCGACGTCTTCCTTATAGAGGTGGAAGTCATCGTCGGTGACGTCGGCGGTTTCGCCTTCGTAGGTTTTGCCGGGAGTATGGGAGAAGGTGTCCCACACGGAGGGGCCGCGGCCGTCGGCGTGTACGGCGCCTTCGACCTGATAGGCGGCGGTGGCGGTGCCCCAGAGAAATCCCTGGGGGAACCGGCGCGGAGTGGGCGCGGGGATTTCGGGCAGGTCCGCGGCGAAGGCGCGGGGCACAAGCGGCTGGAAAGCGGGAGCAGCGGCGAGAGCGGCAGCAGACTTCAGAAACGAGCGACGTTGCATGGGCAGGCCTCGAGAAGAGCAGCGGATAGCGTATAGCGGTTAGCGGACAGAAAAGCAGCCTGGACCCGGGAGCGTGGAGCCGGCCAGACAGCGTTCAGCGTAGCAGCTTAAACGTTTGAGTGGGAAGATTTTTATTGAGGCAGTTCCTTTTTGCCGGTTACCGTGAAGGCGACCGTCTGGACGTCTGGCGAGTCGCCGGGCTGGCCGCTGCCGATGGAGACCGTGTAGTCGCCGGGGAGAATCACGCGATGGCCGTTTTTATCGACCTGCGCGATGGAGCGCGGATCGAGCGTCAGACCGACATGAGAGGAGGCGCCGGCGTCGAGATGGATGCGCTGGAAGGCGGCGAGATCGTGGAGGGGCGTTTCAAAGCCGCGCGGCTGCGTGAGGTAGACCTCGACGACTTCGTCGCCCGAGCGGGAACCGGTGTTCTTCACTTCGGCTTCGACCTGCACGGGTTGGCCGGCCTCGACCTGGTTCGGAATTTTGACCCGGCTGTAGGCGAAGGTCGTATAGCTGAGTCCGTAGCCGAAGGGGTAGAGCGGCTTACCGTTGAAGTAGCGGTAGGTTCGGCCCTGCATGGAGTAATCGGCGAAGGACGGTAGCTGGTCGAGTGAAGCGTAGAAGGTGACGGGCAGGCGGCCGGCGGGATCGTTGTCGCCGGCGAGGGTTTCGGCGATGGCGGTGCCGCCTTCTTCGCCGGGATACCAGGCTTCGACGATGGCGTTGGCGTGCTGCTGGGCCCAGTCGACGGCCAGGGCGCTGCCGTTTTGCAGGACGACGATGAGCGGCTTGCCGGTGGCGGCGAGGGCGTGGAGTAAATCTTCCTGCGCGGCGGGCAGGCTGATGGAGGTGCGGTCGCCTCCACTGAAGCCTTCGAGGTGGACGGGCATTTCCTCGCCTTCGAGGTTGGGCGAGAGGCCGACGCAGGCAATGACGACGTCAGATTTCTTCGCTGCATCGACAGCCTGGTTGCGAAGCGCGTCCGCTGGAGCAATCCACGATAGATCGATGCCGGCCGAGCCGGTGCCGTGGAAGTATTCGAGGCGGATCTGATGCGGCTGGGTGTTGTCGAAGTGGACAGGCGCGTCGTAGGCTTCACCACGCTCGCCGGACATGGCGCTGCCGCTTTTGAGGATCAGCTTGCCGTCCAGGTAGAGGCGATAGCCTTCAGCATTCTCACATGCGTAACAGTAGTTGATACGGACGCCGAGTTTGTAGTCGCCGGGAGCGGGCGGGGTGAAGGTGCCGGTCCAGCGCACGGAGTAGTTGTTGCGTTGCAGACGGAGGACGGGCACGACTTTATCCCAGTTGAAGTTGATGAAGCGGTCGGTGCGCGTCAGGACGGGCTTGCCGGAGAGGTCGGGCGTGGGGAAGTACTCACCGGTGAGTCCGTAGCCGGAGCCGTGCGTGGGATGGAGTGCGGTTTCTTCGACGGGGACAGCGAAACCTTCGACGAGCGTCGAGCCCTGGGCGTAGTGGACTTTCGCCGAGGAGAAGCGCTTTTCGATTCCGTTGAGAGGATAGACCGGATTAGGCGGCGGTCCGTTGTAGTTGCCCTGAAGGGACTGGACGAGAGCGGCGGTGGGTCCGACGACGGCGATGTTCGCGATGCCGGACTTGAGCGGGAGGATGTGGTCTTCGTTCTTCAACAGAACTATGGACTCGCGGGCGGCCTGGAGGGAAAGCTGCCGGTGTTCGGGCGAGTTGACGGTGCTGAACGGAATGCGGCCGTAGGCGTAGCTCGACGGCGGGTCGAACATGCCGAGCTTGAAGCGAGCGCGGAAGAGGCGATGGAGGGCCTGGTTGATATCGGCTTCGGAGAGAAGGTTTTCGTGGACGGCCTGGACGAGGGAGGGGAAGGCCTGGCCCTGCATGTATCCGCATTCGAGGTCGGTGCCGGCTTTCACGGCGTCGGCAGCGGCGTGGGCCATGTCGGGCGCGTAATGGTGGCCGGTGTAAATGTCGGCGGCGGCGGCACAATCGGAGACGACATAGCCGTCAAAGTGCCAGTCGTCGCGAAGATGCTGCTGAAGGAGCATGGTATTGGCGCAGGCAGGGGCGCCGTCGATCGCGTTGTAGGCGCACATCACCGACTGCGCATGCGCCTGCGTGACGGCTGCGCGGAAGGCGGGCAGGTAGGTGTCTTCGAGGTCATGCGGGGAGACGTCGACGTTGACGGTATGGCGCGTGGGCTCGGGTCCGCTGTGCACGGCATAGTGCTTGGGCGTGGAGACGACGCGAAAGTAGTGTGGGTCGTCGCCCTGCATGCCGCTGACGAAGGCGACAGCCATACGGCTGGTGAGGAAGGGATCTTCACCGTAGGTTTCCTGGCCGCGGCCCCAGCGGGGATCGCGAAAGATGTTGATGTTGGGGGCCCAGAAGGTTAGCCCGAAGAATTGTTCATGCTGATTGTTACGAATCGCCTCGTCGTATTTGGCGCGGGCTTCAGTGGAGATGGTCTGGCCCATGCGGTGGACGAGCTGGCTGTCGAAGGTGGCCGCCATGCCGATGACCTGGGGGAAATTGGTGGCGTAGCCGGAGAAGGCGACACCGTGCAGTCCCTCGTTCCACCAGAAGTACGCAGGGACATCGAGGCGCGGGATGGCAGGCGCATGGTCGCGCATCTGCTGGACCTTTTCTTCGAGGGTCATCTGCGAGATCAGGTCGTCGACGCGCTGATCGGTGGGGAGCGCGGTGTTGAGCCAGGGATGCTGCTGGGTATCGCTGGTTTGCTGGGAGCGGGTGACGGAAGCGAAGGTGAGTGCGGCGAGAAGCGAGAGGCAGGCGATGCGGATGCGAACCGGGACCATAGGCAAAATGAGGCTCCTAAATCGGGTTACTACGAGGGAAGCGACAGTATAGGACGGGGGCGATACGTTGCGTAGCGGATTGTGCCCCGGGGAAGGGCGAGGCTCACACATCCACCACAGAGGTCACAGAGAGCCCGGGGGAACGGGGCGGATGGCGGCAGTGGGCTTTCGGATTTTGGTTCCGGGGCAGATACTGGCTGGAACCCTTTCGGCGAGGAGGATGTTTCCCTGAGTTCACCAACAGCGGCGGTACTGGGAGAGGTGGGCCTGCCGGCACCCGTGCGGGATCTGGCGGCGCGCCCCTGGGACGTGATTGTCGTGGGTGCGGGGCACAATGGCCTCGCATGCGCGGCGTATCTGGCGCGGGCCGGGAAGCGGGTGCTGGTGCTGGAAAGCCGGCAGCGCGTAGGCGGCGCCTGCACCATCGAGGAGCCGTTCCCGAAGACGCATCCCGATGTGCGGATGTCACCGTGCGCGTATTTGGCCGGGCTGCTGCACCCAAAGGTAGTGGAGGAGCTTGGGCTGGCGGCGCGAGGCTTCCACTGGACGCCGGCGGTGAACGGGCTGTTCGTACCGTTTCTCGACGGAAGCAGCGTGCAGT
>JBAUZR010000159.1:0-4645 GCA_049585375.1 Acidobacteriaceae bacterium | reverse complement strand
AGTTTTTCGGGTTTCTGGGGCCGAATGGGGCGGGTAAATCCACCACGATCAAAATGCTGACCGGGCTGCTGGCGCCGACGTCGGGGCGGATCGAGATTCTGGGACTGGACTTTGCGACTCATGCCCTGGAGGTGAAGCGGCAGATTGGCGTGGTGCCGGAGGGGCTGGCGCTGTTTGGGCGACTGACCGCGTCAGAGTATCTGCGATTTGTGGGGCGAATGTACGGGCTGGATAAAGAGACGACGAACCGGCGGACGGAAGAACTGCTGGACTTTATGAATCTGGCAGCGGATCCGAAGAAGCTGGTCACGGACTTCTCCCACGGGATGCAGAAGAAGCTGGCGCTGGCGGCGGCTGTGATTCACGGGCCGCGGGTGCTGTTTCTGGACGAGCCGTTCGAGGGCGTGGATGCGATTGCGGCAGGGACGCTGAAGGCGATGCTGCAGCGGATGACGGAGCGCGGGGCAACGATCTTCCTGACATCGCACGTACTCGAGATCGTGGAGCGACTGTGCAGCCACGTGGCGATCATTCATGAAGGAAGGCTGGTGGCCAACGGTTCGATGGATGAGTTACGGGCCGGCGTTGCGGCGGGAATTTCCGAGGCGGGCGAGAAGCTAACCCTGGAGGGGATTTTCCTGCGGGTGGTAAGCGGGACGGGTACGGACGCCACGGAGGAAGCGGTGCCGGAGCTGTCATGGCTGGCATGAATCGGGCTGGCGTAAACCGGGCTGGCATGAACGGGACCGGCTTGAATGGGGCTGGCGTGACGCCGGAACCGGCTCCGGCGGGATCTGAAGGACAAAATCAGCGTGGGTTCCTGTCGGGGCTGGCGCGGCAGCAGTATGCAGCACTGGCGCAGGTGCAGATGCGCATCTTCGTCAACTCGCTGCGGACGCGGCGGGGTGGTTTTGAGCTGGGCGCGAAGGTGGCCAGCTTCGTGATCTTCACGGTGATGGCCGTGGGACCGGCAGCGGGGCTGGGGTTTGGCGCGTGGGCCATGACATCGGAGGGGCACCTGCGCGCGGTGGGGCTGCTGCTGTGGGTGCTGTGCCTGGTGTGGCAGGTGTTCTCGGCTCTGGCGCCGGCGCTTGCGGGGCAGAATCCCGAGCTGAGCCACTTGCTGCGCTATCCGGTGACGTTCGGGTCGTGGATTCTGCTGTATCTGGTGTATGGGCTGGCGGCGCCTTCGTCGCTGATCGGGACGCTGTGGGCGGTGGCGATCGGGATTGGCATCAGCGTGGCGCGCCCGGACCTCACAGTGTGGACGGCGCTGACGCTGGCGATTTTCGTGCTGTTCAACCTGCTGCTGTCGCGAATGATCCTGGCCTGGATTGAGCGCTGGCTGGCGCAACGGCGGACCCGAGAGATCGTGACGGGGATCCTGCTGTTTCTGGCGCTGGGGGCACAGGCGCTGAACCCCGCGTTCCACCAACACCGTGGGGGGCTGCCGTATGGTCTGCACATGGAGACGATGGAGCGAGTTTGGGATAACGCCTGGAAGGTGCAGAGGGCGCTGCCGCCGGGACTGGCGTCAGAGTCGATCGCTTTGGCGATGGAGCACCGGGGGGCCCGCGAAGCAGAGCCGCTGGCGTGGCTGGCCCTGTACACGCTGGGGGCAGCGGCTCTGCTGGCCTGGAGGCTGCGGGCGGAGAGCCGTGGGGAGAATCTGAACGAGGCACCCCGGCGGGTGTCACCGGAGCGCGTGCGGACGCGGGTCAGGACGCAAGCCAGGACGCAGGCCAGGACTGGCAGCCTGATCGCCGTTTCGGGACCCATCGCAGCGGTGTTTGAGAAGGATCTCCGCACCCTGCTGCGGAGCGGGCCGATGCTCTACAACCTGGCGGCGCCGCTGGTGATGGCGGTGGTTTTTGGAGGCGCGATGCACGGGGGACAGTTTTCGAAGCTCCGCGTGGAGTATGCGCTGCCGGTGGGGATGGTGTGGGCCTTTCTGGGACTGACGCGGCTGGTGTGCAACAACCTGGGCGGCGAAGGGGCGGGGCTGCAGTTCTATTTTCTATCGCCGACACCGCTGCGGACGGTGATCCTGGGGAAGAATCTGCTGCACCTGATGTTGTTTGGGCTGGAGGCTGTGGTGATTACGGCGCTGATCCTCTTCCGGTTTGGGGCGCCGTCGCCGAGCATCCTGGCAGCGACGGTGGCGTGGATCCTGTTTGCGGTGCCGGCGAATTTCAGCGCGGGGAATCTGCTGTCGATCCGGATGCCGTACCGGCTGAATCTGGCGCGGATCCGGCGGGAGCCGGGGGCGCTGGGCAACGGACTGAGCAGCGTGCTGGTGCAGTTCAGCCTGCTGGCGGTGGGCGGACTGGTGGTGGTGCCCTGCCAGACTTTCGGTCACCCCTGGGCGGCGCCGGGAATTCTGCTGCTGATGGCTGCGGGGAGCGGATTTCTCTATTTCCGCTTGCTTGCGGGAATCAACAATATCCGGCAATCCCGCATCGAAGCACTTATGTTTGAGCTGGCCAAGTAAATCATTGACGGACAATTTCGGCCGGAGCTATTCTGCACGCCTTATGGAAATCACCGGCAATGTCGGGATGCTGATACGGAACAAGAGTAGCCGGGTGTGGTCGCTGGCTCCGAGCGCGTCAGTGTATGAAGCGATTGCGATGATGGCGGAGAAGCAGGTGGGGGCGCTGCTGGTGATGGAGGGGGCGAAGCTTTTGGGCATCGTCTCCGAGCGCGACTACGCGCGCAAGGTGATCCTGCAGGGACGCTCGTCGAAGGAGACGCCGGTTTCGGAAATTATGTCGAGCCCGGTGGTCACGGTGACGCCTGTGCACTCGATTGGGGAATGTATGCAGATGGTGACGGAGAAGCGGATTCGCCACCTGCCGGTAATGGAAGGGGATCAGGTCACGGGGATCGTTTCCATCGGCGACCTGGTGAACTGGGTGGTGTCGGAGCAGCAGGCGACGATCCGCCACCTGGAAGCGTTTATCGCCGGGGTTGCGAGCTAGCGGACTGCATTCCCGCGGTGGGTTGCAGCCGCTTTCACAGAGGACACGGAGAGCACAGAGGGGCCTGCAGGGGTTCGGGATCTTTCGTGCGTTGCTGGCTAGACCAGTTCGTATCCAGCGAAAAAATAACCGATTTCAAATTTCGCGGTGTCTTCGGCGTCGGAGCCGTGGATGGCGTTTTCTTCGATGGAGCCGGCGAACTTCTTGCGGATGGTGCCGTCTTCGGCATTGGCCGGGTTGGTGGCGCCCATCAGCTTACGCAGGTCGGCGATAGCGTTGTCCTTCTCGAGGACGAGGGCGATGATGGGTCCCGAGGACATGAAAGTGGTGAGGGAGCCGAAGAAGGGGCGCTCTTTATGGACGTAGTAGAAGCCTTCGGCCTGGGATTTGGAGATGAACATCTTCTTGATGGCGATGATTTTGAAGCCGGCCTTCTCGAATTCGGCGAGGATGGCGCCGGCGAAGCCTTTGCGCATGGCGTCGGGCTTGATGATGCTGAAGGTGCGCTGGGTCATGTAACTCTTAGCCTCAAAAAACTTTGAATATGGCGACGAGCCAGCAGCCGGTGGCGTGTGGCTCGCAGCGAATGGATGCAGTTAGGCCTTGCCGATGACACGGGCGACAGTTTCGCCGATGGCGGCTGGGGTTTCGACGACGTGGATGCCGGCGGCCGTGAGGGCTTTCATCTTTTCGGCGGCGGTTCCCTGCCCGCCGGAGATGATGGCGCCGGCGTGGCCCATGCGGCGTCCCGGGGGAGCGGTTTGGCCGGCGATGAAGCCGACGACCGGCTTCTTCACATGCTCTTTCACGAACTGAGCAGCGGCTTCTTCCGCGGTGCCACCAATTTCGCCGATGAGGATAATCGCCTCGGTTTCGGGATCGTCGTTGAGGAGCCGGAGCGCATCGATGTGGGTGGTGCCGACAATGGGATCGCCGCCGATGCCGATGGCGGTGGACTGCCCGATGCCGCGCTGGGTGAGCTGGTAGACAGCCTCGTAGGTGAGGGTGCCGGAGCGGGAGACGATGCCGATGTGGCCCTCTTTGTGGATGCGGCCGGGCATGATGCCGACCTTGGCCTTACCAGGCGAAATGACGCCGGGGCAGTTGGGTCCAATGAGGCGGGAGCTGGAGTGTTTGAGGACGCTCCAGACCTTGACCATGTCGTTGATCGGAATGCCCTCGGTGATACAGATGATCAGCGGCAGGCCGGCGTCGTTGGCTTCGAGGATGGCGTCGGCGGCAAACGGCGGGGGAACGAAGATGACGGTGACGTTGGCTCCGGTTTTTTCGACGGCTTCGTGCACCGTATCGAAAACCGGCCAGCCTTCGTGCATGGTTCCACCCTTGCCGGGCGTAACACCGCCGACTACTTTGGTTCCATATTCCGCGCAGCCTTTGGCGTGGAAGGTGCCCTCGCGGCCGGTGATGCCCTGCACGATCAACTTTGTGTTCTTGTCGACTAACACTGCCATTTTTCGAGTCTCCAGTCCCCAGTTGCCAGTCCCCAGTGGCTCATCTGCCGCTGTCTGGCGATATAGAAGTCATCAGGCCGTTTAGCATCCTGCCGACTTCGTGCCATTTTTCGAGTCTCCAGTCCCCAGTTGCCAGTCCCCAGTGGCTCATCTGCCGCTGTCTGGCGATATAGAAGTCATCAGGCCGTTTAG
>JBAUZR010000158.1:0-7332 GCA_049585375.1 Acidobacteriaceae bacterium | reverse complement strand
TACATGCTGAGCGAGCTCAAGGCGGGATTCGAAATTGTGGCGGTACTGTTTCTGCCTTTCCTGCTGGTGGACATGGTGGTGGCTTCGATTACCACGTCGATTGGCATGTATCAGCTGCCGCCGGTGGTGATCTCGACGCCGCTGAAGATTCTGCTGTTCGTGATGGTGGACGGCTGGAACCTGCTGGCCGGCTCGCTGCTGAAGAGCTTCTGAGCCGGACAGCGGGGAGGCGAAATGCTGCCGCCAGAACCTGCCGACGGAGCAAGCCGACGAAAGCTCGCGGCGGCTGAGAAGCGGCGAGCGCGGATCGAGGCGAGGGAGGACGGATGGGAGCGGACCAGGCAGCGGAACTGATGCGGGAGGTGCTGCGGCAGGCACTGATTCTGGGCGCGCCGGTGCTGGCAGCGGCGTGCGTGACCAGCTTTGTGATCAGCCTTGTGCAGACGCTGACCTCACTGCAGGACCAGACGATTTCCACCGTGCCGCGGCTGCTGGTGGTGGCGGGGCTGCTGCTGGCAGCGACGCCCTGGTATCTGGAGCGGCTGATGCGCTACACGATCGGGTTGTTTTCGGACTTTCACCGCTTTCTGGGGCAGGGATGATGCCGGCCTGGCTCACGCAGGACTGGAGCGGCGCGCTGTCGGCGATGGTGCTGGTGCTGGTGCGCATCAGCGGGCTGATGGTCTTTGCTCCGGTATTTTCCTCGGCGGCGATTCCGACGCAGGTGAAGGCGGTGTTTGTGCTGGCGGTCTCGTTTCTGATTGCGCCGGTGGTGGCGGGATTTTCGGGGGGGCACGTCGAGCTGGGGATTCTGCCGGTGCTGGGCGAACTCAGTGTGGGACTGTTGCTGGGGCTGACCCTCTCGCTGCTGCTGGAGGCGCTGAACTTCACCGGCGAGGTGATTGGTTTTCAATTCAGCTTTTCCCTGGTGAACCTGCTCGATCCCAACTCGTCGGTCCAGACGCCGCTGATGGGGGAGATGTTCGGGCTGCTGGGAACCCTGGTGCTGCTGGGAGCGGGTCTGCATCGGACGCTGCTGGCCGCGCTGCTGCGCACGTTTGCGACGGCGCCGGTGGGAACGGTGAGACTGGACCCGAGGGCGGGCCTGGCGCTGGTGGGACAGGCGGGAGGCATCTTTGCCGCGGCGCTGCAGCTGGCGGCCCCGGTGCTGGCCGCGACGCTGCTTGCGGAGACGGCGGTGGCTCTGGCGGGCAAGCTGGCGCCGCAGCTGCCGGTGATGGCGATCGACATTCCGGCGAAGACACTGCTGGGCTACGTGGTGCTGATCGGATCGCTGGCGCTGTGGCCGCACTGGATCGAGGCCCGCTTCGATCTGTTGCTGGACGAGGCCGGACGGCTGCTGGCGGGCGCGGTGCGGGGAGCCTGAGCGATGCCCGGCGACCGCACCGAACAGGCCACTGCGCACCATCGGCAAAAGGCTGCCGAGAAGGGGGATCGGGCGCGCAGCCGCGACCTGATGGCCGGGGCCGCGATGCTGGCGGGAGTGTTTGCCATCGGCAGTGAGGCCGGCCGCTGGATCCGGAGCTGGGAGGGCGCCTACCGGGCGTGCCTCGTGCTGGGGCAGCCGGCGTTCTGGGAGAGAGCGCAGCCGGCAGACGTGGCGATCGCTTTGCGCGGAGCAGTGCTGGGCGGGCTGAGCCCGCTGGGGATCATCTTCGGCGTGACCGTGGCGGCCGCGGTGCTGGCCGGGGTGGCGCAGGGGGGCGGCTGGACGCTGCAGGCCGACGCACTGGCGCCGAAGCTGGAAAGGCTGAGTCCGGCCCAGAACGTGAAGAACATCTTTTCGCTGCGGAGCGCGGGTCGTCTGGGCAAATCGCTGGTACCGGTAGTGGCGCTGGGATTCTGCGCAGTCCATGCCGTGGAGGCGCAGGCGGCGATTCCGCCGCTGAGCATGCAACGGTATCCCGACGTATTCGCGCAGATCTACGACCTTCTGCTGGACGGGGCCTGGATCTTTCTGGGCTGGGCGGGCGTGGACTATGTGATGGAGTGGCGCAGCCGGGAGAGCCGGCTGCGCATGTCGAAGGAGGACTTGCGCGACGAATTTAAGGAGACCGAGGGCAGCCCCCAGGTGAAAGCGCGCATTCGCGGCCTGCGGCGGCAGATGCGGCGTCGGCAGATGAAGGCGGACATGGCGCGGGCGACGGTGGTGATCACCAACCCGACGCACTATGCGGTCGCGCTCAGCTTTGATTTCGAGACGATGGAGCCGCCGCGGGTGGTTGCCAAAGGGCGGGACCTGCTGGCGGCGCAGATCCGCGAGGAGGCGCAGTGGGCGGGCGTACCGATGGTGGAGAACCCTCCGCTGGCGCGCTCGCTCTACCGGCAGGTGGAGACCGGGCAGGCAATTCCCTACGAGTTGTACGCGGCGGTAGCGGCGATTCTGGCGTGGCTCTACCGGCGGCAGGTGGAGGAGCGTCTGCGCCGGGAGCAGACCGAAGCAGCGGCCCGGCGCGGGAGCCGAACAACCGGGACCGGAGCGACGACATGAGGAGACAAGGATGAGCGCGGGAGCGATGACGCCGGGGACAGCGGGCGCAGGGGGCGAGGGGCTGGGCAGAATGCTGCGCAGCATGGCGCTGCCGGCGGCGGCGATCAGCGTGTTGTTCGTCATGGTGGTGCCGGTGCCCGCGTGGACGATGGATCTGCTGCTGGGCTGTTCGATGGCGGCCTCGATCCTGGTCTTTTTGTCGGCGGTGCAGTTGCGCCGGGCGGTGGATTTTTCCGTTTTCCCGACGCTGCTGCTGCTACTGACGTTATTTCGCCTGTCGCTGAACATTGCCTCCAGCCGGCGCATTCTGCTGCACGGCAACGAAGGCACTGCGGCGGCCGGAAAGGTGATCGAGGCCTTCGGGCAGTTTGTGGTGGGCGGCAATTATGTCGTGGGCTTCGTCCTGTTCCTGGCTCTGATCGCGATCCAGTTCCTGGTGGTGAGTCACGGAGCGGTGCGCACGGCCGAAGTCACGGCGCGCTTTACCCTGGACGCGCTCCCCGGCAAGCAGATGGCGATTGATGCCGACATGAATGCCGGCCTGATCGACGAGGCAACGGCGCGGAAGCGACGGCAGGCGATCGCGCACGAGGCGGAATTCTACGGCGCTATGGACGGCGCGGCGCGCTTCAACCAGAGGGATTCTCTGGCGACGATCCTGATCACAGCCATCAATATCGTGGCCGGACTTCTGATCGCGACGCTGCAGCAGGGGATTGCGCTGAGCGAAGCGGTGCGGACCTATACCATTCTGACCGTCGGCGACGGGCTGGTGACGATGATTCCCTCGCTGCTGGTCTCCGTGGCCGGCGGCATGGTGCTGACGCGGGCCTCCTCCGCGGGGCAGCTGACGACGGAACTGGAGACGCAGCTGCTGGGACGGGGGACAACGCTGTACGTGGCGAGCGCGGTGCTGGGAGCGCTGTGCCTGATTCCGGGGCTGCCGAAGCTGGCGTTTCTGCTGCCCGCGGTGGTGCTGGGCTACGCGGGCTCGAAGGCTGCGAAACGGGAAGCGGTCGCGCCGGAAGCCGAGTCGGGAAAGAAGCCGCTGGCGAAGACGGACTCGGTAGCGCTGCCGCCTCGCCTTGACGACCTGAGCCTCGAGATCGGCTTTCAGCTGATTCCGCTGGTGGACGAAAAGCAGGGCGGACAGATGCTGGAGAGGGTGCGCACGCTGCGGCGGCATCTGGCCGGGGAACTGGGATTCCTGATTCCGCCGATTCACATCTCCGACAATCTGCGGCTGAAGGCGCGTGAGTATGTGGTTTCTCTGCGCGGAATGGAGATCGGCCGCTGGCAGACGGAGGGCAGTTGTCTGCTGGCAGTGAACGCGGATCCGAAGGCGCGTCCTTTACCTGGACGGGAAACGCGCGAGCCTGCCTACGGAGTGCCGGCGCGCTGGATCCAGCCGAACGTAGAAGAGGAGGCGCTGGCGGCCGGCTACTCAGTTGTGGATGCGGGGACGGTCATCAGCACCCATGTGGCGGAGCTGATTCGGCGGCACGCCTGGGAGCTGCTGGGCCGCTCTGAGACCAAGCGGCTGCTGGACGCTCTGGGGGAAACCCACCCCAAGCTGGTGGAGGAGCTGGTGCCGAAGCTGCTGTCGCTGGGCGAAGTGCAGAAGGTGCTGCAGCAGCTGCTGCGGGAGAGGGTTTCGATTCGGGATCTGGGCACGATTCTGGAGACGCTGGTGGAATCGTCGGCGCAGAGCCGGGCGCTCCCGCAACTGGTGGAGGCAGCGCGGCAGGCGCTGGGGCGGCGGCTGACGCAGCCTCTGCTCGAGGCAGACGGCTCACTGCGCGTGATCACGCTGGAGCCGGCTCTCGAAGAGGAGCTGATGAACCTGGTATCCCCGGCCGAGCCCGGGCGCCTGCTGGCCGGGAGCGGCAGCACGCCGATTCTGCGCCGGATCGCCGATTCTGTGAAAGCACTAATGGGCGCGGGGTCGGATTCGGCCTTGCCCGTGCTGCTCTGTGCGAGTCCGGCGCGGTATCACCTGCGGCGCTGGCTGGAGCCGGCACTGCCGAAGCTGACCGTGCTGGCGCCGGCGGAGATTGCGCCGGGCATTCCGGTGCGGGCAATGGGTATGGTTCGGCAGCGATAACGGCTGGCACCACGGAGGGGACGCCATGGAGTACGCGGATCAGGCGGCAGGGGCGCCGGAGAAACGATGGACGGGGACCGAGAGACGGCGCGGGGGGGTCCGGGCGCGCCCGTCCTATGGCCGGGACGGTGGGGCGGCAATGCCGGAGAGCGGGATGGCTTTGGCCGCGGCGAATACGATTCCTGGCGATGAGGCCGCACGGGAGCAGCTGATGCTGGAGCACATGCCGGCGGTTCGCTGGATGGCCCGTCGCATTCACGAGCGGCTGCCGCAGCATGTGGATATGGAAGATCTGGTGAGCGCCGGAACTCTGGGGCTGCTGGATGCTTTCCGCAAATTCGATCCTGAGAAGAAGATACAGTTCCGGAGCTATGCGCAGTTCCGGATTCGCGGCGCGATTCTCGACAGCCTGCGGACTCTGGACTGGAGCCCGCGCGATCTGCGTCGGAAGGGGCGGGCGGTCGAAGAAGGGATCCGGCGTCTGACAGCGCAGTACGGGCGTGCGCCGACAGAACCGGAAGTGGCGCGGGAGATGCAGCTCGGCCTCGACGAGTACCAGCAGCTGCTCGGCGAGCTGAAAGGCCTGGAGATCGGGACACTTCACCTGGAGCGCTCGGAGGATTCCGGAGAAGAGGAGCTGGCGTACATTCCCAACCGTCCGGAAGACGATCCTCTGTTTCAGTGTCTGCGGGGAGAGATGCGCGAGCGTCTGGCGACGGCCATCGATCAGCTGCCGGAACGGGAGCGCCTGGTGGTGACGCTCTACTACTACGAGGAGATGACGATGAAGGAGATCGGCCTGGCTCTGGGGGTGGTCGAGTCGCGGGTATCGCAGATTCACTCCTCGGCGGTCCTGCACATGCGGTCCCGTCTGGCGGGACTCGGAAAGCGGAAATAGGCCAATGTCCATCGAGAAGGAACTGGGACAGGAGGAGATCGACGCGCTGTTTCAGGCGGCGCGGGCCGGCACCCAGGCGGCGGCGGAGACTCCGCGCAGCCGGGTTTTGCCGTGGAGCTTTATTCGCAGCGGCCAGATCAGCAACGAACAGCTGCGGGCCATCAGCATGCTGAACGATATCTTCGCGCGCAATCTAACCCACCACCTGGGTGCGTGGTTCCGCAGCCGGGCGCAGGTGAGCCTGGTCTCGGCAGAGCAGATTCTCTTCAGCGAGTTTCTGGGGAGGATTCCCGAGCTGGCCTACGTCTGCTCCGTGCGTCTGGAGCCGCTGCACGCCGTTTGTGTGCTGCAGATGGACCTGACCACGGCGCCTCCCATGATCGATCTGCTGCTGGGCGGAGAAGGCCGGGCGGCCGAGCCGCGGGAGCTGACGGACATCGAAGAGACGATTCTGGCCGGGGTGGTGGAGGCAGTGTGCCGGGAACTGACGACCGCGTGGCAGCCGGTGGGGCTGACGTTCCGGTTTGAAAAGCGGCAGATGCAGACGCAGACGCCGCGCCTGATTCCAGTCTCGGAGAAGACTCTGTGTCTTAGTTTTGAGCTGCGTCTGGCCGAGGTCAGCGGACTGCTGAATCTGGCCTTTCCGGCCGTGGTTTCGAATGCCATTCTGCGGCAGCTGGCCGGGGAAAAGGCCCGGCGCCGGGGACATACTCCGGAGATCCGGCAGCGTATGCGGGAGCTGGCCGGCAGCTGCCTGACACAGGTCTCCCTTCAGCTGCCGCCGGTTCGGGTGGGTTCTGCCGAATTCGGCGGCCTTGAGCCCGGCAAAATCCTGCGCCTCCGTTTGCCGGCGCGCACGCCCGCCCAGTTGCTCGCGGGCCAGGTTGTTCTGTTTCCGGCCGCAGTGGTCAACCACGCAAATACGCGCGCGGCGCATCTGGCGCCCGCTCAGGGAGAGAAGCGGTGAGCGAGACCGGCTCCTGGATCGCGCGTCTCGAGACCGAGCTGGCCCGGGAACTGGGTCAGCCGATCAGGGCGGCCGCCGGCGGTGAGCTTCCCGACCCGGCGCAGAGCTTTGTGGACGTTCTCGAGATGCCCGAAGCGCGGTTGGTGCTGGCGGCCGGCCGCGAAGATATTGCCCGTCTGCTGGCGGAGGCACGGGTGATTGAGCCGGATTCCGCGACCGAAGAGATGGTCGGCGAATTATGGACCGGCATTCTCGGAAGTGTCGCCGCCCGGATGGGCGGCACGACAGGAGCGGGAGGGGCGGGAGCTTTCCCGGAGCATCCCTGCCGGATACAGCTGGGCGAGGCGACAGTCCGCATGGCTCTGGATGTGGTGGAGAGGGACGGCAAGGAGAGAGCCTCCGAGCCGGGTCGGAGCGAGGAGACAACGGCGGCTGCTTCCGCGGGCGGGGCAGAAAGCCAAAAGGGCGTCGCCACCGGCCGCTTCGATCTGCTGCTGGAAGTGGAACTGGAGGCCGTCGTGCGCTTTGGTTCGCGCTCCCTGGAGTTGCGGGAGCTGCTCGAACTCGGACCGGGCGATGTGCTGGAACTGGATCGTCAGGTCTCCGAACCGGTGGATTTGATTGTCGGCGACAAGATCGTGGGGGCGAGGTGGTTCTGGTTGACGGCAACTTCGGGCTGCGAGTGACCGATGTGGCTGAGCCGGTGCGCCGGCTGGAGAGCCTCTGATGTACGAGTCGATGCGGCGTGCAATGCCTGGCAAAGCAGCAGAAGTTCCCGTCCCACCTGGTCGGGACGGAAGGTTGCAGAAGCCGGTCTCACGAAACCAGACTCGCTGGCCCGGGGGCAGCCT
>JBAUZR010000157.1:0-3424 GCA_049585375.1 Acidobacteriaceae bacterium | reverse complement strand
CGGGGCATCCGGCGTGGGTGCAGGGAGTTCCGGCGATCCTGGGGATGTTGCTGACTGCGCGGTTTTACTGGCGGAGGCGCGACCGGTGGGACTGGCGACGGGATGGAGCTCAGCTGCTGGCGATCTCCGCGGCGGTTTCGCCGTACTCGTGGCCATTCGATCAGCTGCTTTATCTGCCGGCGGTCGTAGACATGTGCGCGGCACGGCCCTCGCGGGGAATGCTGCCGGCGCTGGCGGTCCTGAACGGGATTGGGCTGCTGTTGCTGCTGACGATGATGCCGCTCAGTTCGCCCGCGTATGCGTTGACGGGCGCTGCGTGTCTGGTGTGGTTTTGGTGGGCCCGGCGGCAGGCGGGGCTTGCCTGGGGGATGGGGCGGCCGAGGGCTGAGCTGGCAACGGCGTAACGAACCACCACCGAGATCAAAGCGAGCAGAGGAATGCAAAATATATGCACTCCTCTTGTTTTTCGTGGCGAACCGAGGCTAGATTTCCAGGATCACCGGCATGATGAGCGGGCGGCGGCTGGTGTTTTTCTGGATGTAGCGCTTAAGATCGATACGGATTTTTTCCTTGATGACGCCGTAGTCGGCCTTCTCTTCGGCGCTGGAGCTGTCGAGGGTCTGGGTCACGACCTGGCGCGCGCCTTCCATCAGCTCCGGTTCGCCGCCGACGAAGCCGCGGCTCACAAGCTCGGGCTGACGCTCGACTTTGCCGCTGAGCTTATTGATGGTGAGGATGGGCAGGACGATGCCGTCTTCAGAGAGGTGGCGACGGTCGCGGATGACGAGGTCTTCGACGACGTCAGCGGTGGAACCGGAGTCGATGCACACACGTCCGGCGGTGACTTTACCGGTCTTGCGGGCGTTGTCGCGGCCGAGCTCAAGGACATCACCGTTTTCGATGATGATGGCGAGGTCGACGACGCCAAGGCGCTGAGCGATCTCGGCATGCTTCTTCAGGTGGCGGTAGTCGCCGTGGATGGGAATGAAGAACTTGGGGCGCAGGAGATTGATCATGAGCCGCTGTTCTTCCTGGCTGGCGTGGCCGCTGACATGGATGAGACCGTGGGAACCGTCATCGAAAATAACGTCGGCATCGCGGCGGCAGAGATGGTCGATGACGCGGAAGATGGACTTCTCGTTGCCGGGGATGACCCGGGAGCTGAGAATGACGGTGTCGCCGGCAGCGATGCGGGCGTGCTTGTGGTTGTCCACGGCGGCGCGGCTGAGGGCGCTCATAGGCTCGCCCTGGGTGCCGCTGATGAGGACCATGATCTGCTCAGGAGAGTAATCGTTGATCTGGCCGGGATGGATGATCAGGCCGGGGGGCAGATCGAGGTAGCCGAGGTCCTGGGCAATCTCAGAGGATTCGAGCATGGAGCGGCCGACGATGGCGACTTTGCGGTTGTGGAGGCGGGCCAGCTCGCAGGCGATGCGAATGCGATAGATCGATGAGGAGAAGCAACTGAAGAAGAGCTTCTTCTTCGTGCGTGAGAAGATTTCGTCGAGGCGCGGTTTTACGGCCCATTCGCTGGGGGTGTAGCCGGGGCGATCGACGTTGGTGGAGTCCTGAAGAAGGGCGAGAACGCCGCGCTTGCCATATTCCGCGAACCGGTGGAGATCGAAAGCCTTGCCATCGGGTGGCGAGAGGTCGATTTTGAAGTCGCCGGTATGCACGACAACACCGACTGGCGTCTCGATGGCGAGGGCGACGCAGTCCACGAGGGAATGGGTGACGCGGATGGGCTCGATGGTAAACGCACCGAGGGTGAACCTTTCACCGGGCATCATCTCGATGAGTTCGGCATCGTCGAGGGCGTGTTCTTCGATCTTGCCGTCGACATAGGCAAGGGTGAACTCCGTGCCGTAGACGGGCACGTTGAGTTCGGAGAGGATCCAGGGCAGGCCGCCAATGTGGTCCTCGTGGCCATGGGTGAGGATGATGGCCCGGACGTGCTGTCTGTTCTCGATGAGGTAAGTGATGTCGGGGACGACGATGTCGACGCCGAGGAGCTCGGATTCCGGGAACATGAGCCCGGCGTCGATGACGATGATGTCGTCGTTATAGCGGAGGGCGAGGCAGTTCATACCGAACTCGCCGAGGCCACCAAGGGGGATGAGTTGTAATTTTGCGTCGGCCATGGAAAGAAAATCGAACCGGATCAAGGAATGGAAGAACTGGCGCAGCGGCCAGGCAGATGCGCGGACTGGGCTTGCCTGAAGACCGCTCAGAGCAGGCTTGCCGGCGCGGATTGGGTTAAGCCGTCGACAAAATGCGGGTACAGCACAGGATAACAGCTATCGGTTGGGGAAAGCAGCATGGGAGCGGTGCAGAAGCGGCGAGCGTTTCCGCGGTCCCCTGATATTTCGCCAGTCCATTAGTATTCGGTGGCTGACGGGTAGTAGCCCTGTTTGGCGTCTACAGTCAGGCCGGCGAGCCCTTCCACACGGACGTCGATGATGTGGTACTTGCCGCTGATGTTGGGCTGATGGCTCACGTACTGGAGATCGTAGGCCGTTCGGACCGAGTCGGCGATTTTAGTGAAGGCGCTCTGGATGCCATTCTCAGAAAGCTCGTGATAGATGTCGCCGCCTGTGGCGAGCACATAACGGGGCAGCACGTCTTCCGGCTGCAGCAGGGGCAGCTTGGTGCGGTCGAGATAGCCAATGCCCCAGACGGCGGAGTCGCCGACGTTGGTGCCGGAAACCGAGATGTTGTGAGCCAGAAGGTACTGAACGACTTCCTTGTAACTGGCTTTACTGCGCTGGTTCCTGCCGTCGCTGATGACATAAATCACGCGGCGGCGACCGCGGGGCTGGCTGGCCAGCTGCTCGGCGGCATAAAGGATGGCATCGTTCAGGGGATGAGAGTCCCTCTCCGGGAAGAGAACGCCGGTGCCGTTGCCGCGCTGCGGGTACAGGGTTGGATCAACCGGCTGACCGTTGACCATAGGGCCGCCGGTGAAGGGGTCGTCCACGAGGGGCACGCCCATGCGTTCGCCAGGCTTCCGGGCGATGTCGAGGGCGGCGGTCAGGCGGGGTCCGCCGGCCGCGGTGAAGCTGGTGACCAGCTGGGGCGAGGTGCCGGCATAACTGATGACAGCGACGGTATCGGCAGGAGTCAGCGTATTGGAAATGACGGAGAAGCTCTGGTTAACCTTCTGCATGACGTCGGAGGGCAGGGTGGCATCGACGACCAGAGCGATGGAGAGCGGGTAAGCGTCGTCGCTGAAAAACACAATATTCTGCCGGACGCCATCCTCGAAGACGCGGAAGCGCCACCAGGGAAGGCCGGGAATGAGGGCGCCATGCTTGTCGCGGACGGTCACCGGCACATCGACGACGGTCAGGTAGGTACGCAGAGTATAGGGGGACTTGCTCTGGGGGCCCATCTGCGGCGCCTGCTGCGGGGTGCCCGGTGGCGG
>JBAUZR010000156.1:0-8979 GCA_049585375.1 Acidobacteriaceae bacterium | reverse complement strand
GCATAAAGATGGTGTCGGTGAGTTTGGTGGTCTTAATGGTCTCGTTGGCAGCGGCGGTGCGCAGCTCCTGAGCGAGGTTGGGGTTGGGCTGGATTGCGGGATTGGTGTTCGCCGGCGCCACGTTTTGGCCGGAGGGTACGGGCTGCTGCGCAGTGTCCGGACTGGCGGTTGCCGGCGGGGCAGTTTGGGGATTCTGCGCGGGTACGTTCTGGGCGCGCAGATCGCCGCGCGCCAGCCAGGCAGCGGTGGCCATGCCGGACTGGAGGAGAAAATCGCGGCGCGATCGCATGGGCTCAGAGGATCCCAGGGGGAAGGTTGAGGCCGCCCAGCAGACCCTGGACGCTGGACTTCATGATTTCGTCAGCGCGGCGGCCGGCTTCATTGACCGCAGCGGCGAGCAGGTCCTCGAGCATTTCCACGTCAGGCGAGGAGCCGGAGAGCCCGGCCACGGCGGCCGGGTCGATGGTGACTTTGAGCACTTCCTTTTTGCCGTTCATTTTGACGGCGACGGCGCCCCCGCCGGAGGAGGCCTCCACGACGGTGGCGGCCAGCTTCTGCTGGATCTGTTCCTGCATCTGCTTAGCCTGGCCCAGCATTTCCTGGAGTTTGAGAGGGTTCAGCATCATTCCTTCGTTTCTTTCTTCTTCCTGTTGGACGCTCCCGGAGGGAAGCCTTCTGCCTTTTAATGCGTTTCCCGCAGGTCGAGCACGCTGCGAATGTCAGCCTTGAACAGCTCCTGGGTCCTGCGGACGAGCGGATTTTCCAGTGCCGCCGCCTGCGCACTCCCGCCGAGCGGCGCGTTTTCCCGTGCTGGTCCCGTTGCCCCGTTTCCATTTTCTCCGGGCATAAACGCAACCTTCTGCGTAACGCCCAGGGCCCGCATGGCCTTGCGGCAAATCGCCTCCGCATCGGCGTTGACAGTGAGAGAGAGCATGGTTTTGCGAACGGCTAGCTCGACCTGGATGCTGTTGCCCTGGTCGGTCCACTTGCCCTGGTGGATCAGATTAGCGGCGGTTTCGTGTCCTGCCTGGGCGAGTGCCGTACATACGGCATCGCGGATGCGGTCGAGGTCAGGCGCCTCGGCGACGGCGGTTGCGGCGCCTGCGGCGAGAGCGAGCGAGCCGTCGATGATGTCCGGCAATGGCTCGGCCAGACCCACGGCCGCGACGGGTTTGCTCTCGAAGGAGGCCGGCGGCGCTTCGGCGGCGCGACTGGCGCTTTCGAAGGGAGAAAGCGCTCGGGGCGCCGAGCCGGAGCCTTCGGCGCTGCCAACGATCTTGCGGTCGCGGTCGGCCTCAAAGGGAGAGGGTCGCGATGCGGGCTGGGGAGCCGGCGTGTTGCGTTCCGGTGCGGGGCTGGTCCGGCCCGGTGCGGCTGCGGATCGCGGAGCTGCGGCTACGCTGCGGGCTCCGGTGCCGCCGCCTGAGGAACTCGACGTGCCTCCCGGCATCTGGCTGAGCAGCTCTTCGACCGGGAGAAGGCGCTGCAGGTGGACCAGCTTCACCAGGCCGAGCTCCAGGTGGAAGCGTTGCTCCTGACGGTAATTGAGCTCGTCGAAGGTGCGGAGCATGACCTGGAGGAAGCGGGTCAGGTCCTCTTCGGAGAAGAGCATTGCGGAGCGCGCGGCTCGGGCGCGCTCATCCGCGGAGATCTGCAGCAGGTCGGTGCTCTCGCCGCCTATGCGGGCCATGAGCGCGTTGCGCAGATAGCGGACGAACTGGCGAGCGAGCGCGGCGGGGCTGTTGCCGGCGTTGAGAAGCGTGTTCAGCTCGGTGATGACGGCGGCGGTTTCCCCGGCGCTGATCGCTTCCAGCAGGCGCTCGAAGACAGTATTGGGGACGGAGCCCATCAGCTCACGGATCTGATCGGACTCAAGGTGCGGATGACCGTTGACCAGCGGAGCCGACGCAATGGCCTGATCCATGATGGAGAGCGCATCCCGCATGGATCCGTCGCCGGCTTCGGCGAGGAGGGCGAGAGCAGCGTCATCGGTCTCGATCTTTTCCTGAACGGCGATGGTCTGGAGCTGGGTGAGGATGTCGTCGAATTTGACGGCGTGAAAGCTGAAGTGCTGGCAGCGCGAGCGGATCGTCTGCGGAATGTCCTCGGGCTGGGTGGTCGCCATCATGAAGATGACGTGCTCCGGCGGCTCCTCGAGGGTTTTGAGGAGAGCGTTGAAGGCGGCGTCGGTGATCTGGTGCGCTTCGTCGAGGATCCAGATCTTGTATTTGTCGCGGGCGGGGCGGTAGCGGGCAGCTTCGCGCAGCTCGCGAACTTCGTCAATGCCGCGGTTGGTAGCGGCGTCGATCTCGAGTACGTCCACGGCGTTGCCGGCGCGAATTTCCTGGCAGGAGTCACAAACGCCGCAGGGCTCGAGGGTGGGGCGCTCGGGGGTGCCGGAGGGCGTGCGGCAGTTGAGAGCCATCGCGAGGATGCGGGCGATGGTGGTTTTGCCGATGCCGCGATGGCCGGAGAAGATGTAGCCGTGGGCAATGCGGCCCTGCTCCAGAGCGTTGAGCAGGGTGCGGGTGACGTGCTCCTGCCCGGCCACGTCGGCAAAGCGCTGCGGACGATATTTCCGGGCGAGAACCTGGTAAGCCATCGAATGCTGATTGTATCGCCTGGGAGGCCGGGACATCGCTTGCGGGGAATGTGCAAAATAGAGTCTTCCGATGTGTTCTGACCGAACTCCTGTCCACTATCGTTTGGCGGTGGCTGCGGACCTGCCGAATATCCGCGCTCTGATCGAGTCCTCGGTGCGCGGGCTGGGGCCGCGCGCCTATTCTGCGTCTCAAATTGAGCAGGCGTTAGGGACGTGGCTGGGGCTGGACACACAGCTGGTCGACGACCAGACCTATTTCGTGGCCGAGCCGGTGGATCAGCCCGGGACGCTGGTGGCCTGCGGCGGGTGGTCACGGCGGCGGACGCCGTACGGAGCGGACGCGCGACCCGGGCGGGACAATGCTCTGCTTGATCCGCGCGTCGATGCGGCGAAGATTCGGGCGTTCTTCGTGCATCCGGAGTGGGCGCGGCAGGGCATTGGCAGCCGTTTGCTGGCATTGTGCGAAGAGACGGCGCGCGGCGAGGGGTTCAGGCGCTGCGAGATGGGCGCGACGCTAACCGGAATTCCGCTCTACCGTCACCACGGCTATGTCGAGGCCGAGCGGCTGGAATTGCCGCTGGCGAATGGGGAGACGCTGGCGATCGTGAAGATGGAAAAGAGCCTGTAGCTGGTGGCCTGTAGCTGGAAGGCGAGATCAATTTAGCGGGCCGATCTGCGCGGGCGAGTCGCTGGGGCGCGGCGCGACTTCCTGTTCATAGCTTTCTTCTTCTTTCGGGCGCGGCGGCGGATTTCTTCGGGTGAGTACATGCTTTTCCGGCAGCCGGGCGAGCCGCAGTTGCAGAGAGCCTCATCGTCATCGACGTCGTAGAGGAAGTAGTCGTAGGTGAGTTCTTCGCCGGCCTTGATGGTGCGAATGGCCATGATCCAGACGCGACCGTCGATCTCCTCAGTTTCGCAGTTGGGCTCGCAGGAGTGGTTGATGAACATAGCGGTTCCGTGGCCGTCAATAACCATGGAGCCGTCACCCACGCCAAAGAGATACGTCGTCGGCGAGTTCTCGTATTTCTGGTCGGCATCGTCTTTGGAGATGCGTGGTCCGGTGTATTCGACCACCCGCGCGCCTCTGCGAATGGGGGTGGTGGTGTAGCAGCCAGCGGCATGAATGGCGGATGAGCGGATCACGAGACCCATATGCCTCCACAATAACAAGGCGCGGCGGCCGCTGGGGCGTTCCGGCGCGTCTAAAATAGGAAGAGATGCTGCGCTTTGCGACCATTGCCGGAACCGCTCTGCTTCTGACGCTGCCTGTGGCGGCTCAGCAGCAGGACAACAGCGCCCCGGCCCAACAGCAGCAGGACACCAGCGCCCCGGCACAGCAGCAACAGCAGACGGACACGAAGGATCAGCAAAAGAAGCAGGAGAAGAAGAAATCCTCCGGCGATGCCAACGCTTTCCCCGAAGCGCAGTCGGAGAAAGCGGCGCAGCAGAATCAGCAGCCGGACTCGAATGTTCCTTCCGCGCCGCAGCCGTCCTCGCAGAAGGATCAGGCGTTGCCGGCAAAAAAGCCCTCGAGTGCGGACCAAAATCCGTTTCCCGAGGCGCAGTCGGAGAAAGCTGCGCACCAGGAGGAGCAACAGGATCAGCAGGATCAGGCGCCTGCATCGGGCGACTCGAGTTACAGCTCCAGTCAGGTTCACCTGAAGGATCTGGCGCCGGCCGGCGGGGGGGACGAGGACACAGCCCCCATTCAGGCGAGTTCGCCCCTGCCGTACGATCCAAAGCTGGCGAAGAAGGACGCGCAGATCGGCGACTACTATCTGGAAACCGGCGACTCCAGGGGCGCTTACGACCGGTTTGTGGAGGCGGCGCGCTCCGACCCGGGCAATGCCGAGGCAGTGTGGGGACTGGCTGAATCGGCGCGCCGTCTGCAGATGAACGAGGTGGCGATCAAGAACTACCGCCTGTATCTGGCGGCGCTGCCCAACGGGCCGCATGCGAAGGAGATTCGCAAAGTGTTGAAAGGGATGGGCCTCGAGCCCGGCTCCTGAAGCCGCGCTGATCGTGGTGGTATAGTTTCCCCGAATTCAGTTTCCCATTCGATTTTCCCCGCCATGCATCTCGTCCTACAGCAGGTTTTCGATGCGTATGGGCCGGCGTTGGCCGACCGGTCCGCCGAGTGGTGTCAACACCATCCGGGTCAGGACGAGCGCCTGTGGAGCGCGCAGGAGTTGATCGAGCATCTGGTGCTCACCTGCCGCAGCACTACCCGGGAGCTGGAGAAGCGTCTGGAGCGCGGCCACCCGACGCGTGCGCACAGTACGCCGCTGCAGTGGTTTCTTCAACTGGTGGTGCTGTCACTCGGGCGCATGCCGCGGGGTGTCCCCGCGCCCATTTTTGCCCGTCCGGAACAGCTGCACTGGAGTGCGATGAGCGGCAGCACGCTGCTGGAAATGCTGCACCAGGAAATGGATCGCATGGACGCCCGAATCAGCGAGTGCCGGCAGCGCTTTGGCATCCAGCGAGTCGCCTCGCATTTCCTGCTGGGACCGTTACGGCCGGAGCAGTGGCGGCGCTTCCACGTGATCCACATCCGGCATCATTCGGGTCAGTTGAAGCGCATCGTAAAAGCCGTCGGCGATCCCGCGTGGCCGGCGGCGCCACCTGTGGCCCAGGAACGCCGTCCGGGCTCGCGCATCAATAGTTCGACTTGATGGCGTAGGTCAGGCCCATGGTGAACTGGAATGAATTCCGTTTGGTGGGCGGCAGGGTCGCGGGCGGGCCATTGAGATAGCTGTCCATTGTTCCTACAGAGAAGCCGAGGTTCTTGTAGGTAGGGAAGGTGACGGTGTCGGTCTCCTGGGCGGAATATGCGCGGGGATTGTTGAATGCCGGCACGTAAGCCACCGTCTGCGCGAGGTTGAGCAGCTTCAGCTTCAGCGCGTAGTCAGCGGCAATCGTGGATCCGATTAGATTCTGGTTCGCCGAGCTGGAGCCGGAGATGAAGCTCTGTTTCTCATATTGCAGTGTCGCTTTCAGGTCGGCCAGCTGCTTCGGCGTCTTCATGACCGTCCATCCAGCGCCGCCGCCGTAAATCTGTTGCAGGTTGAGGTCCTGGCTGTAGTTGTGATCGAAGGCAGTCTGCGCCAGGCCGAAGAAGCGCGCCGAGAAGTATTCATCGCGCTCGGCGTCGAGGTGGAGGATCGAAGATTTGGTGGTGACCGCCGCGACCGGACCGGTTGGAGCGGTGTAGGCGGGCTGGGTAATTTTGCCGAACGAGCCGCTGAAATCGGCGGAGGTGCGGTTGCGCGTGTCGAGCCAGGTCACAGTAGGCACCACGCGCATCAGACCCACGCTGCCGGAAACGGTGTACTGGTTCTGGGTCGCGCTGACCAGCGTGGCCCCGGCGGTCGCTGCGCCGTTCCATCCGGAGAAGAAGCCGGGCTCGTGGTAAAGCTCCTTGTCCAGCGTAGTTTTGTCCACGATGTATTGCGCGTCCCTGGTGGGGATCGGCTGCGGCGCCGTCTCCTGGGCGGCGGTGTGTACGGCGACCGACCCGTTCGCGGCGTCGATGGATCCGGTGGCCACTTCCCCGGTGGCCTTTTTGCCGCGATTCTTTACCGTCTTGTTGAGGACCGCGAAGTCTCCGGTGGCGTGCAGCTCTTTGATCTTGTCCCAGGTCACTGTTACATCGCCCAGCGAGTCGGTGTGAAACGTGACGGTGCCGCCGATTTCGCGGACCAGCTTGCCATGCAGTGTGTCGCCATCGCTCAGCACCAGAGTGTCGGGTGCCGCGGTGGGTTTCTTGTCCTGTGCCGCGCAGCGCAGCAGGAAGGGCGAAGAGAGCAGGAGCAGCGAAAGGGCGAAGATACTGCGGGAGAGGCGTGGGTACCGACCCATAACTTCAGTCCTCCTTGGAAGGGGGCATATGTGATGATGGCGACTTTGTGTGCGATGCGTCGGGTGCGACCCGGTGTTGCGTGGCTGGACGCGCCGCCCGGTTTTCCACGAGAATGAATGTATGACGCTGACTCGTGAACAGGCCCTGGACTTCTTCCGCTCCGATGACCTGATCGGCCTGGGAATGGAAGCGGATGCTGTGAGGAAGCGCCTGCATCCGGAAGGCGTGGTCACGTACATCATTGACCGCAACATCAACTATACGAACTTCTGTACTGAGTATTGCACTTTCTGCGCCTTCTACCGGCCGCTGAAAGGCAAGCAGGCCAGCGAAGGGTACATCCTCGACTTCGAGACCATTCACCAGAAGATCGCCGAGACCCTGGAGATGGGCGGCACCGGCGTGCTCATGCAGGGCGGGCTGCATCCCGACCTGAAGATCGAATGGTTCGAGCGGCTGCTGCGCGGTATCAAACAGCGTTTTCCGCAGATCTGGCTGCACTGCTTCTCCGCGTCAGAGATTCTGGCCATCGCCGAGTACAGTGATCTCTCGGTGCGCGACACCATCGTGCGGTTGCGCGATGCCGGTCTCGATTCGATCCCTGGGGGCGGCGCCGAAATCCTCGACGACGAGGTGCGCCACCGCATCGCGCGGCTCAAGTGCCGGACGGAAGACTGGGTGCTTGTGCATCGCACCGCGCACCAACTGGGCATGCGCACGACTGCGACCATGATGTTCGGCGTGGACGAAACGCTGGAGCAGCGGGTGAACCACTTTGAGGTGATCCGTCGGCTGCAGGAAGAGACGGGCGGGTTTACGGCGTTTATTCCCTGGAGCTTCCAGCCGAAGCACACCGCGCTGGGCGGTCGCGGTTGGGACGAAGCGACGGCAGTCGACTACCTGAAGGTGCTGGCGACCTCGCGAGTCTATCTGGACAACATCGAAAACGTGCAGTCCAGCTGGGTCACGCAGGGTCTGAAGGTTCTGCAGATGGGGCTGCGCTTCGGCGGCAACGACGTTGGCTCGGTGATGCTGGAAGAAAACGTCGTACGGGCCGCAGGCACGTCGAACTGCACGACGGAAGAAGAGCTGCGGCGGGTGATTCGCGACGCGGGCTTCAAGCCGGTGCAGCGGGACACGCTGTATCGGACGATGTTTTTGAATTAGCGGCTCCGCGGCGATCGCCTTTACTGCAGATCGATCTGTCCCGTGAGCACATGCGCCACCAGCCGGTACTCGCCACCAGCGGTGGTACGCGTGAAGCTGCGGAAAAAGCCGCCCTTGTCTACACCCCAGGCAGAGGCCTTCACTTCCCCAATGTCAACGGAGGCGTCCACAGAGCGGTAATCGCTCGTATCGCCAGTCACGATATTGATCTGCCCCGCATACAGGTCGATGTCCTTGTCGCCCTCCAGATTTTTGACCGTGACCTCCCCGGCGCCCATGTGCAGGCGGAGGCTGGTGCGGTGCGGCACCTCAATGCGAATCTGCAGATTGTCGTTGTGCTCCAGGTCACTGTCGATCGTCAGCCGCTCGTGGCCCGGCTCTCCGCTGAGGTGAAAATGCACCGCGTCCGGATCGCGAGCGGAGGTACACGTAATTTGCAGCTTGTCGTTGTTGGTACCTGCAACCGTAATGCCGGTCGAGATCGACTCGACCACCAGCGTGCCCCGGTCGTGCAGAGGCGCCTCCAGCCCCTGCGCGCAGGAGCCGGTTGCCTCGCAGGAACCACCTGCCGCACACAGCAGGGCCGCGGCGGCCACGCCGGCACATAGCATTCTCATGCAGAAAACATACGTTCGCCGCTGGCCAAAGGTTCCTGCTTTCTGGACACCCAGGCGCCTGTCGGGTGATTCTGAAAGATGTCGAGGCCGTTTTGAGGTTTTGCGCGAAGCGCGGTCGCCTGGACGGCCAGTCCTCCTCATGATCATCAATCTCGCTCGACGCGCGCATAACCACAACTGGGAACTGGACCCCATCGTCCGCTCGCTTCTGGACACAGATTTCTACAAGCTCCTGATGCTGCAGTTCATCTGGAAGAACTTCTCCGGGACGCGGGCGACGTTCTCCCTGGTCAATCGCGACGCCGATCCCAGTTTTGCGGACGCCATCGGTCCCGAGGAACTGCGCGCGCAGTTCGACGCCATCCGCAAGCTGCGCTTTCGCAAATCGGAGCTGATCTGGCTGGCCGGCAATACCTTCTACGGTACCCGTGACATTTTCGATCCCGCTTTTCTCGAATGGCTCGATCAGAGCTTCCGCCTCTCGGACTACGACCTGTCGTTCGAGAGCGGCCACCTGAACGTCACCTTCCGCGGCCTGTGGACCGAGACGACGATGTGGGAGATCTACGCGCTGGCGGCGATCAGCGAGATGCGCACCCGCGCCAGCCTGAAGCGGCTGAACGAGCTGGAGCTGGACATCCTCTACGCTCGCGCCAAATCGAAACTGTGGGACAAGATGGAGCGGCTGCGCGGTGTGCCTGGCCTGCGCGTGAGCGACTTCGGCACCCGGCGCC
>JBAUZR010000155.1:0-2559 GCA_049585375.1 Acidobacteriaceae bacterium | reverse complement strand
GAACATAGCCCAGCGGCCGCAGGCCGGTGCGAATCTTGCCATAACCCTGCATGCCGGAGCGGAGGCGACCATCCGGATTGGGGACCATGATGCGCGCGTAGAAGGTGCGATCGTCGCCCACGACCTGGCTTGCGGGACTGACCACGCCGACCCGTCCGCCGAACGTCCGCGCCGGGAACGACTCCAGCTTCACGCGCGCCGGGTCGCCAACGCGCAGCAGGCTCACATCCCGCTCCGGTACGGCTACATCGACGCTCACGCTGTCGGTGCTGACCAATTCCATGATGGGATCCCCGAGGGAGAGCTTGCGGCCGACGAGGTCCTCGACGTAGGGAGTGGCCACGACTCCGTCCATCTGGGCACGCAGGGTCGTCCGCGAGAGCTCCTCAGTGGCGCGCGCCAGTTCGCTGCGCAGGTAATTGGCTTCGAGTTGCCGTTGCCCGGCGACGGTGGCGTTGTTGTTCACGAGTGCCTGCGACACCTGAGCCATCGCCGTGTTGTATCGAGCCTGCAGCATGGCAACCGCCGCACGCTGATCCCAGTCCGCCATTTGCGCCAGCGGGGTGCCGGATGCCACCCGATCGCCCTCATGCACAAACACCTTCTGCACCACGCCGTCTTCTTCGGCGCGGACATACTGGGTTTGGTCAGGCGCGACCTGGGCGGATCCGGCGACGCGCAGAGGGATCGGGGCCAAAACGAGGATGAGCACCACCGCAGCCAGCGAGCCCAGCATCACCGCGCGCCGGCCGCGCTCCAGCGCCATGAACCGGCGCTTCTTCTCGATCAGCGGCTCGAGAATGCCGATGAACGGGACCTCTTTGTAAAGCGAGGCGTTGCGCAGGGCGAGGGTCGCCTGGCTGGCAAGAATCTTAATGACCTCGATGTGCAGGTCCGTCAGGAAGTCGGGGTCGGCGCTTTCAAAGGAGAGCACGCCCAGCGCGCCTTCTTCATCGGTGAGCGGAATGGCGTAGAAGCCGCGCGAGCCGGTGGCCTCAAAGTAGCGCCGAAACTTTTCGCGGGTCTCGGGACGCGGATCGTCGATCTCCTCGTCATGCTGGGTGACATGGACTTCCGTCTGGAGGCCGGCCGTCCAGCGCAGGACGTTGGTGAGGTTCTGAATGGCGGGATCGCCGGCGTCGATCTTGCGCACGCCGGACATCGCCTGGATGGTCAGGCGTCCCCTCTGCTCCAGAGCAAGGGCTGCGCGCTGGTACGGAATGACGAGCTGGGGCTGATCCACGATCGCCTGCAGCACGCGCTCGAGGTTGAGTGTGGAACCGATCTCCTGGCCGACGCTGACCAGCGTCTGCAGGATTTCGATCTTCCGCTCTGCCTGCAGCAGCGAGGAATTGTGCAGCGCCTGAGCTGCCGATGCCGCCACCTGGGTGAGCACAAAGAGATCATCGTCGTCGAAGGGCGAGTCGCCTTCGTAGCGTATGACTTCGAGAACCCCCACCAGACTCTCGCCGTCCATCAGCGGCGCGGCGATCAGCGAGCCGGCGCGGAGTTCACCGGCGCGGGTATTGCGCTGGACAAGTCCCTCCTCGTCTGCCTGCAGCAGCAACGGTTCCCCTGATTCCCCGACTTGCCCGACGATGCCGCCGGAGGCCCCGGTCTGGCGCTCGCCCACCTGGGCTCCGGGGTCGTCGCCGGCCTGCTGAAACAGGAGCAGATCGTCGCGGTCCACCATCCAGAGGTTCACGGCGGACGCGTGGATGAGATCGCCGACCTTCTCGCAGATGATGGGCAGGAGGGAATCCATCTCAAGGGTGGCGTTGAAGACTTTCTCAATGTCGTAGAGCTGGGTGAGCCGCATCACGGAGGCCAGGCCCGCATTGCGCTCGGACGCATAGGCAAGCGCGCCGGCAAAAGCAATGGCCGCAATGCCCGCTACTTCGCCGATCTGTTCGAGGACGTCTTCCGCCGGCGGGCCGGCGAAGCTGACAATCTCGAGGCAGCCCATCAGCTGCTCTCCGCGCAGCAGCAGCGGGACATAGGAGAGCGCGGTGATGTTCTGGCGCACATCCAGGTGCGCGAAGTCGGCGCGGCTCAGCTCATCAATGCTGAACTGAAGGATGGTGCGCTCCTGTGCGACCGCGCCAAGCGTGCCGGATTCCAGAGGGATCGCTCCGCCGTCTACAGTGATTTCGCCGGCGGTGGCGCGTGCGGTCCAGACCGGCGCCTGCGAATCCTCGATGGTGAAGACGACCACCGCCGAATCCGGAACCAGCTCCGCGATGTTGGCAGCGACGAGCCGCGCGCGCGGGCCGATCTCCAGCTCCGACAGCAAAGCCGACGGCAACTCCGCGAATGGGAACACCACTGCAGGCTGACTCAACGGCAACGCTCCTTCCATCCGGGCTCAGCTTGAGGCACAGGGGCGGGCTCGCTTCTTTGAGAGCTGGCAGTTGCTGGGGATGGGCAATGCCCGGGCTTCGGGGGATGAAGCTGCAACCCTTCTCTGAGAGACCGCTGGCGGTATGGTATCCTGCCGCTGCTTTCGCGGTTAAGTTTTTTCTCAGGCCGGAGGGAAGCCTGCCGGCCGCACGCCCGGAA
>JBAUZR010000154.1:0-6142 GCA_049585375.1 Acidobacteriaceae bacterium | reverse complement strand
TTCCAAACCTCGCGATCAGCCACGCCCTTTTGACGCATTCCGATACTGACCATGCATGCGGATTTCGTGAGATTGTCCGGGAGTTGGAGGTCCGGAAAATCTGGATGCACCGGCCATGGGAATTCGCGCGCTATCTGGGGCCGTTTTACGCTGACAAGGGCCTCACTGCGGAAAGTATCGATAGGAAGCTTCGCGCAGAATTTGACGTAATCGCGGACATTGATTCGATTGCAGCTAAGCGCCACATCGATATCGACCGGCCGTTCTCGCCCAAGAGCGTCGGGCCGTTCAGAGTCCTCTCCCCAAGCCAGGATTTTTACGGCCTCCTAGTCCCCCAATTTGACAAAGGCCCAGACCCCGACCAAGGCGCGCTGGAGGAAGCTGGAGTATGGATCGGCGGTTCGCGGAAGCAATCCAGCAGGGCCGTAAGTTGGAACTCGGAAACCTGGGATAAGGAGCACCTAAGAGACGGCGAAGCAACAAGCGCCATGAACGAATCCAGTGTTGTGCTCTACGGCGATTTCGGCGATTCACAGAGAGTACTATTGACCGGGGACGCCGGCCACCGGGCGCTATACCGCTCCATTCGCGCAGCCGAATCTCTCGAACTCCCATTGCGAGCCTTCTCCCTTGTTCAGGTGCCGCACCATGGGAGCCGAAGCAACGTCGGTCCAAGCGTATTGAATGAATTGGTTGGCCCGGTTCTGCGCAGAGGTGCGCCCAGTAAGTTCTCTGCATATGTATCCGCGCCCAAGGACGACGAAACACACCCACGGCAGATAGTGCTAAACGCATTCATCCGGCGAGGGGGCCGAGTGTTCGCCACCCAAGGCATTGGCAAGTGCCATACGGTTGGTTACAAGTTCAAGGATGGGTACACACCGGTAGAGCCATTGCTCTTCGAGAGCCGAGTCGAAGAGTATGACTGACCCAAACGATCTGAAGCCTCTCAAAGATGAAAACCGGCTAAGTCTATGGCTCATAATCGCGTTCAATTCACTTTTTTTGTATGCCGTTGCGCAGGAGAACGCGATCAGGCTGGAAGGAATTCATGCGGCGATCTCCAACGCAGGAAACCTTATCCCAGTTGGTTTCGCCATCGTTGCGGCTACCGTCGTCAACGGGATTCTCAGCGACGAGACGAAGAATCGCCTCGTCTTCCTTCGTTGGCACAATGCTCTCCCCGGGCATCGAGCTTTCAGCAAGTACGCCCTAGATGACCCCCGAATCCAAATTCAGGTACTCCAAGCAGTCTGTGCCCCTGATTGGCCGACCACGCCGAAGACCGAAAACCAGAAATGGTATCTGCTTTATCGAGGTGTAGCGGACCGCCCGCCTGTCCGGCAGGTCCACCGCGATTTCCTCCTGCTCAGAGATTACGCGGGGATGGCCGCCCTGATGGTGCCGATCTACGGAGGAGCAGCGACCTACACAGTCGAATCCTTACGGGTCGCCGTAGTCTACGGCTTGCTCCTGATGGCTCAGTTTTTAGTCGTGCGACATTCGGCGAGAAACTACGGAATCAGTTTCGTGCGGACCGTGCTGGCGCAGGTCTCCGTTCCGTCTCCGAATCCTACACGTTGATTTCCATTTGCGTGGCCCGGGCTTTAAGGCGTGACGGCCGAATCGCCAATTCAACTGAGAAGAAAGGCACTGATGTTCAGCATCTAAAACATCCTCCTTGGCCCGCGCCGCAGGAAGGGAGTGTAGCAGGATTTTTGCTTTGGCCACTCCGGCGCGGGACCACTGGCAAGTCGACGTTGAGCCTTCTAAGATAGTTAGGATGGTTTACCGAACCAACAAACGAAATAAGCTATTTCGGTATCTCGCCGCTGACTACGCAAAACACTGCGCCCCCGAATCAGCGGCCACCGTCGCCTGTCCACTGTGCCTCACAGAGTATAACTTGGCGAACGTCGCGGAATTGACCCGTGAACACATTGTCCCATCGAAGCTCGGAGGACGCTCCGAAACTTTGACATGCCGGAAATGTAACAATACTCAGGGATCGCACCTTGATAGCCACCTCGTCACCTTGATGAAGTCTCTGGATGCGATTGAGGGAGCCGGGCCAATTAAAACCTCAGTAATTGACGACAAGGGGAAGATCACAGCCGAATTGCTCCTAGGAGCCGGAACGTCGGACGAACCGATCGCAATCCAAATCGTTGGGCAAGCCAGCAACATGGACGCTGTGCAGAATTTGCGAAACAGTATGCACGACGACCCAACCCTCGAGCTGAGAATGCATTTTCCTTTCATTCCGGAGAGGTGCGTGCGCGCCGCATTCCGGTCGGCCTTTCTGTCCGTTTTCAAAGTGGAGGGCTATGAGTACGCTTTGAGTCTCGGAGCACAGCACGTTCGAACTACGCTTGGCGCTGGTTCCCCCGCTCTGAAGAATGTCGTGATGGAAGCGTTCCCCGAGCGCGATCCGGCGACTGATCTGCTCGTGATGTCAGCTAGCTTTAGTGATTTTGGGGAATATTATGCCGTCCTGTTGAGACTGCAGACGAAGCGAACCCGGTATCTCAGTGTTTTTCTTCCTGGCAAGCAGGGACGTGATTGGGCCGCTTTAGAGGCGCTGTATCAAGATGCACCTCGCCTTCGTTTAGAGACGACCCCGGATGGCTGGGATTCCAAGCTCTACATCCGGCTCGGTTATAGCCCAATGGTCCAGTTTCGGAAAGGTTTGCAGGACCGCTTCATGCCTACACCTCATGGCGGCCCCCAAAGGTGATTACCACCCTGAAACCAACGCGGACTTCGCGAACCCCCGGTACCTCCGTACCGTCCGCCCTGCTGATTCTGCTTGCCTCTCGCTTTCCCCCGCCCTAACTTGAAACATAGTGGGGATGTTCCGCTCAGGCGGAAACATCCCCATCGCCGTCTCAGCACCGCCGTTCCAAAAGCCGGCTCTGCCCGGACAGGTTTCCCCCGGGCCGTTCGATCCGCTGTTTGAAATTCCGGGCACTGCTTCCAGACGCACCCGCGCGGCGCGTCCATCCCTGGGTTTGGAGCCCTCAGCTAACTACCCTGTTTCCGTCCGCACCCGCAAAGCGCGGCAGTTTGAGGACTTCAAAAAGTACCCTGTTTCCCGGTAGATATCGTTTGGAGCCTCCAAACGAAAACGCCACTTACCGGCAAACAAGGTACTTAGCCAAAAAGCTAACCCACCCCCCGGGGGGGAGGCAGCGGAAGATTTCGCAGAGGGTTCGCGCTGGCTGAAAGCGCAGGGAGATTGAAGGGGAGAAGACCCGAAGCGCGACGCGGTGAGGATGACGGAAGTTGGTCGGGTTACGAAGCGGATCCTTCAGGCGACGGCGGCCTGAGGCTCGACCTGTTCGCTGGCGACGGTGACGGGCATGGCGATGGAGAAGACGGTTCCGGAGCGGCCAGGGCCGCAGTGGCTGCGGACGCGAATCGACCAGCCATTGCGGCGAACGATTTCGCTGGTGACCCAGAGGCCGAGTCCGGTGCCGGTTTCCCCTTTGGTGGTGACGAAGGGCTCGAAGATAGCCGGCAGAAGCGCGGCGGGAATGCCGGAGCCGGTATCCGCGATGGTGAGGCGGGTGCGCGAGAGGCCGTCGGAATCGGAGCTGGCGGAGATGCGGACGCGAATGCGACCACCGCGGCGCATGGCGTCGATGGCGTTGCCGATGAGGTTAGCGATCACCTGGCGCAGTTCGCCGGGACTGGAGAGCACTTTGGCGGAGGGTGCGGAGTCGTCGAGGTCGACGACGATGTTGGCGCCGGCGAGCCGAGAGCTGTAGAGGATCAGAACGGAGTGGAGAACGCCGGCGATTTCGGTCTCGACCGGATGACTGGGCTCGCGGTAGAAGCGGAGGGTCTGGCGAGTGATCTCGGCGACCCGGGCCAGCTCCTGATCGGCTTCGGAGAGGTAGCGCCGGGCTTCGCCGGCGTTCTCGGCGGAGCGCATGAGGTAGAGAAGATTGGTGACCGCCTCGAGGGGGTTGTTGATCTCGTGAGCGATGCTGGCGGCGAGCCGTCCGGTGACGGCGAGCTTCTCTGAGCGGCGGAGAGCGTCCTGGGCGCGGGCGTACTGCTGTATCTGATCGCGGATCTGGTATTGGCGCTGGCGGCCGCGGAGCGCCATCTCGAGGGTGCTGAGGAGGGTTTCGGGGCGGATCGGGCGCTCCAGCAGCAGGATGTTGCCGAGGGGGCGGCGGAGCTCGCGGAGGCGCTCACTTTCGCGGGAGACCTGGCCGCCGATGGTGAGCAGGATCAGGGGGAAGTCGGACCAGGGCTGCTGCTGCTCGATCACCTGGCGAAGTCTGGCCATGGCGCTGCCGCTGAGAGCCTCTTCGGAGATGATGGCGGCGCCGGCGCCGAGGCCGATTTCGACAGAAAGCTCCTCGACCGAGCCGGCGGCGTGGCAGGGCAGGGCGCACCGCTCGAGCAGCCCCGCGATCAGGGCGGTGTCTTTCCCGGTAGGCGCGAGGATGATCGTGCGGTGGTCGTAGGCGGAGGCCTGGGATTCAGAGAACAGGGGGATCCTCCCGCAAGGCGACTGGCCCCATGAACTTGGGCACACCGGTGAGCACTCCCTCGAACTGGTTGAGTGGCTGTCCGATGATCACGCTGCCGGGCCGCAGAAAGAGCTCGCGAATGGAGCGTTCGTGCGGGCCGCTGCGCTTTTTGACAACGGAGATGGCCTGGGAGATTTCGCCCGCGCGCTCGAAATAGCGAAAGAGCACGATGGTGTCGGCCAGGTAACTGACGTCGACGGGGGATTGCATGTTGGAGCCAATGACGCCGGCCTGGGCGAGAGTGATGATGGTGGCGATGCCCTGCTGTCCGAGGTAGGAGAGGAGCTCGTGCAGCTGAAGCGCGAGGTACTGCTCGGTGGGCATGGCGTTGAGGAGGCCGTTCATGCTGTCGATGACGACGACGCGGAGGCGCTGATCGTCGACCAGGCCGCGGATGCGGGAGATGAACTCGCCGGGAGAGAGCTCGGCAGGGTCGATCTGCTCGATCTGGAGGCGGCCGGACTCGATGACGGGGCGCGGATCCATGCCGAGGCCGGTAGCGCGTTCGATGAGCGTGGCCAGGGATTCGTCGAAGGTGTAGATAGCGGCCTTGTCGCCGCGCTGCGCCGCGGTGCAGGCATAGCGGAGGGCGATGGTGGACTTGCCGCAGCCGGCGGGGCCGGTGAGCAGGGTACTGGTGCCGGTGTCGATGCCGCCGGAGAGGAGGTCGTCGAGCTCCTGAATGCCGCTGGGGACGGGCTTGCGCTCGAATCCTGGCTTGTGTTCGGCGGCGATCAGGCGGGGAAAGATGTTGAGGCCGCCGGTGCGGATGATGTAGTCGTGGTAGCCCTCGCGGAAGGCGGACCCGCGCAGCTTGTGAACTTCGAGGCGGCGGCGGCGGATGCCGTAATCGCGGCCGATGCCCTGCATGACGATGACGCCGTGGGCGATGCTCTGAAGCTGGAGGTCGTCACTGCCGTTGGAGGTGCGATCGTCGAGGAGAAGGACGGTGATGTTGCCGCCGGAAAGGTGACGCTTGAGGGCGAGGATCTGGCGGCGGTATTTCAGGGGATCGCGGGCGAGCATACGCAGCTCGGCGAGGGAATCGAAGACGAGGCGCTGGGGCTGGACTTCGTCGACGCGGCGGAGAATGCTGGCGATGGTATCGGCAAGCTCGACCTCGGAGGAATGGAAAACGGTGTACTGGGCCTCGGGCTTGAGGTCCTCCTCCGGAGGAATCATCTCGAAGATTTCGAGGGCGTCGGTTTTCCAGCCATGGGAGCGGGCAACCTGTTCGAGCTCGTTGCGGGATTCCGAGAGAGTGACGTAGAGGGTTCGTTCGCCCTTGCGGATGCCCTCGAGGAGGAACTGAAGGGCGAGCGTGGTTTTGCCGGTACCGGGGTCGCCCTCGATCAGGTAGAGGTGGCCCTGGGGGAATCCTCCAAAGAGGATGTCATCGAGGCCAGGAACACCGCTGTGGAGGCGGTTTGAGGAAGGCCGATGGTGCGGACCGGAAGCGTGGCCGTCGGGGGAGGACCTGGGAGGTCCGTTGGTCGCGAGTTGAGGGTTCACCTTTCTGCTCTCCGAAGAAGGGGCTGCATCGGCGAGACGCCGAGTGTCAAAGAAAAACTCGAAATTTCGATGCGGAGGGGAGA
>JBAUZR010000153.1:0-2047 GCA_049585375.1 Acidobacteriaceae bacterium | reverse complement strand
CCCAAGACGTAAGAAGATCAAGAAGAAGTGACGAACGACCTGTTGCACCGAACGCACGGATCGTCTGGCATTGCCGCCGCTGAGAATGCTGGCGCCGGTCTCATCCCGGAAGATGCGGTTCGACTACGGCCCGCCTAAAACGCTGTGGGAAACCGCTCGTGCGCTTCGGCAAAAGCCTTCCAGACGCTTGGCCTCGGCCTGCCGTCCAGGTACTCCCATTTCCCAGGAATTCGGTCCTCCAGGTAATCTTCTAGCGGCATTGTCGTCGCCCTTTCCGGCAGATTTGTCTTCCACCATCGGATGGGGCCCCAGATCCCGGCGCGCCCCGATTGGGAGCAAACCCTTCTCTAAGTGCCTGGCCAACCCGTCGCGCCGTACGAATGGGATGGCTGCCCGCCATTGCCGGGCCGCCATCTGTTGGAAGAAAGCATCGTGCGCGGCGACCGGCGGCGCGGCCAGGCTGCTCCGGATGTACTCCATATTGGGTTCCTCTCCAAAGAGTGTAATTAGCGCACGATCGGCAGAGGGAGCCGCGCGCAGCAATGGTAGATGGCCGCGATGAAGTTCTCAGCCGTTCGGAATCCGAACGAACGATGACTGATTGACTTGATCTTGTTATTCATGCCTTCGACGGCTCCGTTCGACAGCCGGATCGTTGTCCAGGGAAGGATGCCGTCGAGATGAGTTCGCAGCATCTGCGCGAATTTCTTGAACGGTTCCAGTTTCGAGCGCATCGCCGAGCGAATCCACTTGCTCAGATGCTGCTCGGCCCTCCACGGCTGCTTGTAGGTCCAAAACAACTGGAAGGCTTCCTTCAAATACCAGGCTCGGACCAGCGGTGTGTTCCAGCGGACCAGCGTAGAGAGGCGCTCCTTTTGGCTGTCTTTGAGATTCCATGGATTCTTCAACAGCAGCCAGCGCGTTCCCTTGAAAGACACGCGCTCCTTCGCAGTGAGCCGACGCCACTGTTCGCGGCGGACCGCATCCACAGCCTCATTGAGATACTTGACGATGTGAAACCGATCAAACAGAATCTGCGCGTTCGGCGCGTGCTCCCGTACAAGCTTGGCATACGTCGCCCACATATCCATGCACACCACCTGTAGCGTCCGGCAGCGGCGGGCGCCCATTTCTTGGGTGAAAAACGGTCTCACCGTCTCTTCGATCCGGTCGTCGCCGACCCACAGCAGAACCCGCCGTTCCAGATCGTAGACCACCGTGAGATACACCTGGCCCTTCCGGCGACTCACTTCGTCGATGCCAATCACGTGGACTGGCGGGCGCTTCCGGTGGCGCAGACCGTAAGCCACGGCCCGCTTCACGATTGTGGCCACGCTCTTCCAGTTCAGCCCGTAGTGGCGTGCCGTACCCTGCCAACTCAACTCCCGCGCCAGTACCGCCACGGCATTGGACAGCGCCGTGGTCACTCGCGCCCACGGCTCGGCCCATGGAAAGTCCTCCACCCGCACTCCGCACCGGGGACACTCCACCCGACGCGGATGGTATCGCAGTTTCAAGGGCAGCTTCCGCATCGACAGATCGCGCCACTCTCGCTCTCTTCGAATATCGTGAACCTCCCGGCATCGCTGTCGGCAAACCCCACACCGCAAGAGCCTTTTTCCCAGCCGGTCGATATACACCAGCATGCACTCCTCGGTCTCTTCCACCCTGGTCACGGTATGAGCTTTCAAATGCAACTGTTTTCTGATAAAAGTCTCTATGAGCACCTCGGTCCGGATCCTTTCGTATTCCTTGGTCGGAAACACGAAATTAGCCCGATACCGGGGTGCCCTTCAACTCCTCCGCCCGACGCAACTTCAAACGCTCAAAGGGTTCAAACTGCAATTACACTTTTCGGAGAGGAACCCATTTCTGAATGTGGTAGCGGGGCGTCCGCAGGCTGGTTTCCGGCCCGCCTGAGTTGGAGCCGTCGAGGCGAACGAGCCCGAAGCACCTGCAACCGGAACCGGCGTTGCAATCGGCACCGGAGTGGCAACCCCGACCGACTTAACCAGAACATCAGCGGATTGCCTATCCGCCGCTACGG
>JBAUZR010000152.1:0-2306 GCA_049585375.1 Acidobacteriaceae bacterium | reverse complement strand
GTGCAGGCGGTTTTGAGCGCCATGGATCCGGCCATCGAGGTCGGAGTGCATCTGCACGCGCGCCCCGGAGAAGCAGCCGAGAAGATTGCAGCGGCCTATGGAGCAGGCTGCCGGCGCATCGATATGGCGATTGGCGGTTTCGGCGGCTGTCCGTTTGCCCAGGATACGCTGGTCGGCAATATTCCCACCGAAATTGCTCTCGCCGAACTGGAGCGGCTCGGTGCGACGCTGCCCCGTCTACAGCCCCTGGCAGACCTGCACGCCGCCGCTGCGGAAATCGAGCGGCGTTTTGGGTCGACCGTGCAGTAACTCAGTGAGCTCGAAGAGTGTCGTTTGGCGATGAAGCCGGGCGGTCGGCGCCCGGAGCCTGAGGGGGCTGCCAGTAACCGGCGGAACGTTTACGAATGAGATATTGTTTCCCGCAGATAGCGCATTGCCACGGGTAAAGACCCAGGATCGGATAGATTCGGTTGCGGAGGAATCCCCGGCGGGCAATCCGCGCTAACTGCTGCTGGTGGCAATGAGGGCATTCCAGCTTCACCCGACTGATTCGCTGACGGCTTTCCCTGGGCATGGGCGGTTTCGCTGTTCTCTCTGCAAATGAGCGGGTCCCGGTTAATTCGAGCGGAAACCGGTGAATGTTAGCAATAGGTTAACTGCAGCCGGCTCCCTCGAAACAAAAGATTTTCCACAGGGTGTAACACTCTGGTAACCAGCAGTCGGCGGGCGCTCATTTGGGCCTGCGAAGCGGCGCCCATTAAACTGAAAGCGATGATCCCCACCCTCGAATGGACTGCGGACGGCGTCCGGTTTCTCGATCAGACGAAGCTCCCTCTGGAAGAAACCTATGTGCTGGCGACCAGCTATCAGCAGGTTGCCGATGTGATAACCACCATGGTCGTCCGCGGCGCGCCCGCGATCGGCGTCGCCGCCGCCATGGGCCTGGCGCTCGGTGTGAAGACCAGCCACGCCGCCACGGTGCCCGAGCTGACGGCGGAGTTCGAGACGATGTGCGAGACCCTGGCGGCAACTCGTCCCACCGCGGTGAACCTCTTCTGGGCCATCGAACGGATGAGGCGGCGCTTTCAGCAAATCGCGGCGGTGCCCGGTGCGACGCCGGATTCCATCCGCACCGCGCTGATCGCCGAGGCGCAGCAGATGTACGACGAAGACATCGCGGCCTGCCGCCAGATGGGCGCGCATGGAGCGGAGCTGCTGCCGAAGATGGGCGGTGTTCTGACCCACTGCAACGCCGGAGCGCTGGCCACTTGCGGTTACGGCACCGCGCTGGGCGTCATCCGCGCGGCGGTCGAAGCGGGACACGAGATCCACGTCTATGCCGATGAGACCAGGCCCTTCCTCCAGGGCGCGCGCCTTACCGCGTGGGAGCTGATGCACGACGGCATTCCCACCACCGTGCTCTGCGACAACATGGCGGCGAGCCTGATGCGGGCCGGAAAAATCCAGGCCGTGATTGTCGGCGCGGACCGGATTGCAGCCAACGGCGACGTAGCTAACAAGATCGGAACCTACGGTGTGGCCGTGCTCGCGAAGGAGCATGGCATTCCCTTCTTTGTGGCAGCGCCGTGGTCCACCATCGACCTGCGCACCGCGACCGGCGATTCCATCCCAATTGAGCAGCGATCGCCGAAAGAGGTCACCCACCATGGCGGAAAACAGCTCACGCCCCACGGAGTCGGCATCGAGAATCCCGCATTCGACGTTACCCCGGCGCGGTACGTCACGGCCATCATCACCGAGCGCGCCGTGCTGCGAGCTCCGTATGAAGAATCGCTGCAGGGGATGGAGGAAGCTCCGGTTCCCTCTGCCGTCTGAGTCGTCGCGAGCGCGCCAGCTGCGCTTCGATCGCATAAGCAGGGAGTCTGCGCCTTTGTATCAGGGCATGGCTTCAGCCATGCCGCAGCATTCAAAAAAATAATCGGTGCGTCAGCGCTCCAATCGCCGGTGTCGTTGTTCTGTCCCCGAAGCCCATGGCATAGCCGCGAATGTCATTCTGAGCGCACGGGGCCCCAAATGTTCCTCAGTTTGGGGGTGGTGAGGGAAGAATCCGCGGTTGCTTCTCGTACCTCGACAGGACGCAAACTTATGGGACACCGCGCTGGTGTGCTGACCTGAAGTCCCTGCCACAACCGCGAATGTCATTCTGAGCGCACGGGGCCTCAAACGTTCCTCAGTTTGGGGGGTAAGGAAGAATCTGCGGTTGCTTCTCGTGCCTCGACAGGACGCAAACTTGTGGGTCAACACACCAGGAATCTGCGTCTTTGTATCAGGGCATGGCTTTAGCC
>JBAUZR010000151.1:0-8840 GCA_049585375.1 Acidobacteriaceae bacterium | reverse complement strand
GCTCGTTCCACTGCCGTTGACGATCAGAGCTTCGGTGTTCGCCGCGACGGTGATGGTTCCGCAAACGTAATTGACGTCTCCCGCCGCATTGGTCGTGTTATTGAAGGTGGCTGGCGTAATCGTGGTTTGGCCACTGCATGCCTTCCCGCCACTGAAGGTTCCTGCAGTCTGCGCAATGTAACGGGTGGTTGCATTCGCCGAAGGCGTGATGGCGAGAGCGGCAAGAAGGGATGCCGCAACGAGACCAAAACCAGAAATCAGCTTCTTCATGGACGACTTACCTGTTCCTTTTCCGTAAAATGCCGGAGCCGCTGTGCTGGTGTAGCTCTGATTGCCGAGGAACCTGGCGCAATCCGTTTCGACGTTCGCGTCTGCTCTCGCCGGACAATCCGGCCATGGCGCGGCGGGAGATGCCGCACCGAGAACACGCGACCTGCGAACACGGATAGCTTTCCTCCGAACAATCGCGGCGAACAATTACCAGCTACGCGGGTGAGTTGGTCTCGTGCAGTGCAAACCGAGGACCAGACTCAGGACAGGTACGTGACCTTTGGTCTCCAATTCCGTGGAAAAGCGTGCACAATGGTAACATTTCGACCAATCTTGCTGATTCTGAACTAAATAATCGGCTTGCATGCGTTACGGCGGTTCGCTCGTTGCTGAGGTCACCCTCAGAAAACAAGCAACATGGGCCGATTCTGTCATGGAATCCTGCGGCAACCCGAGTAAAAAAGTGCCACCGCCGATTACTTTTGGGTGGAGGCGATCGTGCGGGCTTTCCGGATTCGCTTGGTAAGAGATTGCATGCCGCCGACCCAGTCGTAGGCACCCGCCATCTTGGCCTCGAACAGAGCCTCATCGTCGGCGCTGTTAACAGGAAGCCGTTCCAGAAAAAGGGGATCGCTGGCCGCCCCGGCCCGCCCAATCTGCGTGCAAACGCCGCAGCGGTAGCCGCTTTCCTTCAGAATCTGCCGTAGCATGGCTTTGAATCGCTCATCCGTCTGCGGAAAGGCATACGGGTACGCAAACGTATCGATGGGACAGCCTGTTTTGTCTTCGATAGTCTGCCGCGACTGCAGGATCTCTTCGCGGATGCGATCCGGCTGCAGGTCGTGGAGCTGAGGGTGGGTGACGGTGTGCGAGCCGAAGGAGATGCCCTGCTGCTGCAGTTGACGCACCTCACCCCAGGTCATGCACTCACGTTTATTGAAAATCTGAGGCTGATCGCAGATCGAGGCGGTAGGCAGGAACATCGTGGCAGTGAATCCGAACCGCTCGAGCGCCGGCCAGGCGTGCTGAAAGAAGTTTCGATAGCCGTCGTCGAAGGTGATTACCACCGTCTTTTCGGCGGTCCCGTTGGCCTGCAGCTGCTCAACGGCTGCCGTCAGGCTCACGGTCCGGTAGCCCTGCTCGTGCAGCCACGTCATCTGCTGCAGAAACAGCGCTGGCGGAATCGCGATTCGGAAGTAGGGCCCCACCGCCGATTCATCCTCATCGGCCACACTGTGGTACATGAGGATGGGGATCTTTCCGTCGCGTCCGGAGAAGACTCGAAACATTGGCCCGATGAAAAGCAGAGAGCCGGTGCGATCCAGCCGCAGACTCACAGCACTGCTCCGGCGCATCTCGCGCTGTGCATCGCTTTAGCTCCGCGCGGCAAGAACCGGCTCGGCCACGGCGCGCGAATGCGTCGTAAAGTTCGCGATCTCGTCCGCCACCCGCTCCTGCTGTGGCGTGGTCAGATGCGGGAACATCGGCAGAGAAACGATTTCAGCGGCCACGCGCGTGCACACCGGCAGATCCTCCGGCTTGTAACCGCGCGAGGCATAGGCCCTCTGCAGGTGCAGCGGAACCGGATAGTGAATGCCGGTGCCGATGCCCGCCTGCTTCAGGTAATTCATCAGCCCGTCCCGATCAGCGGTGCGAATGACGTACAGGTGATAGACCGCGCGCGACCACGCCGGCTCGTACGGACAGACCACGGCTTCGTTGCCAGTCAGGAGCCGGTTATACTCGGCAGCCCGATCGCGGCGCTGCGCAGTCCACTCCGCCAGGTGCCCCAGCTTCACGTGGAGAAGCCCCGCCTGCAGCGCGTCCAGGCGGCCGTTGTAGCCTTCGATGTCGTGGTAGTACTTCTTCGCCTGGCCGTGATCGCGCAGCATGCGCATGTGTTTGGCCAGTTCGGGATCGTTGGTGGTTGCCGCACCCGCTTCGCCGCAGGCGCCGAGGTTCTTGCCCGGATAAAAGCTGAAGGCCGCGGCCCGGCCCATCGACCCGGCCCGGAACCAGCGATTGTGTTTTGCCGAGAAGTACTCCGCGCCGTGCGCCTGGCAGGCGTCCTCGATCACGATGAGGTTATATTCCTCCGCCAGTTCGAGGATGCCGTCCATGTTGGCCATCTGCCCGTACAGGTGAACGGGCACGATCGCAGTGACCGGTCGCTGGCTGCGGCTGCTGATGGCGCGGCCGGCTCCGTCGCGATGGCACTCCTGCTCCAGATACTCCCGCAGCTTCGCCACCGACAGGTTGTAGGTCTGCTCGTCAATATCGACGAATTCCGGCAGCGCTCCCGCCTGAGAAATGGCTTCGGTGGTCGCGATAAACGTGTGAGGCGTGGTCAGAATTACATCGCCGGGATGCACGCCGGCCGCCATAATGGCAAAGCGCAGCGCGTCGGTGCCGCTGTTGAGGGCCACCGCGTGATGACAGTCGCAGAACGCGGCAAAGTCTTTTTCGAATTCCTCCACCATGGGTCCGCCGATAAAACCGGCGCTGCGCAGAACGCGCTGAAACACAGCGGTGAGCTCTTCTTCGAGCTCCACGTGAGGAGTTACAAGATCCAGAAAGGGAATATCACTGCTGACCGACATGGGTCGCCTCCAGAGATTTTTCAACGTAGCGCAGCACCCGAGCGGGATTGCCGGCCACGATCGCATTAGGGGGAACATCTTTGGTGACGACAGCGCCCGCGCCCACAATCGCGTTCTCGCCTACCGTCACCCGGCTCAGAATAGTGGCGCCCGATCCTACCGAGGCTCCCTTTTTAATCACGGTTCGCTCGACTTTCCAGTCGGCTTCCGTCTGCAGTTCCCCGTTGGGCTGGGTAGCGCGGGGATAACTGTCGTTCACGAAGACCACGCCGTGTCCGATGAAGACGTAATCCTCGATCTCCACGCCCTCGCAGATAAACGTATGGCTGGAAATCTTGCAGCGCCGGCCCACGGTGGCGTTCTTCTGAATCTCGACGAAGGCGCCTATTTTGGATTCGTCGCCGATGGTGCAGCCGTACAGGTTGATGAACTTCGCCAGCCGGACTCCGTTGCCCAGCTTCACGTCCGGGGCGATGCTGTTCCACTCGTTCATAGATAGACCATCGCTCCCCGTTCACGAAGCGACCGGGTCGCCGACTCCAGCATCTGCACCACCCGCAGGCCCGCGCATCCGTCGTTGAAAGGCTTCTTGCTGTTCGTCACGCAGTCTACAAAGTAGGTCAGCTCTTCGCGCAACGCTTCCACCTGCTCCAGCTGCGGCGCCCACATGTCGCCTGAACGGTAATTCACCAGCAACCGGTACACGCCTTCGCTGTTGGTGATGTTCACCCCTTTGTCGTACACCTTTATTTTTTCATCGGCCTCGAGGTCGTTCCACACCAGCATGCGCTTCTCGCCGCCGATCAGCGTGGTTCTGACCTTCACCGGAGACAGCCAGTTGACGTTGATGTGAGCGATCACATTATCCGGGTAGTACAGCGTCATGAAGGCAATGTCCTCGTGGCTGTTCAGGTGGCTCTGTCCGGTGGCGACAATCGCCTCCGGATGGCCGTCAATCAGGTGATCCACGATGGAGAGATCGTGCGGAGCCAGATCCCACAAGACGTTGATGTCGTGCTGGAACAGCCCCAGATTCACGCGGGTCGAATCGTAATAGTAGAGCCGCCCCAGCGTCCCCTCGCGCATCAGCTGCGAGATCTTGCGCACCGCTCCGGTGAACAGGAACGTGTGGTCAACCATGATGGTCAGATTCTTCCGCTGCGCCAGCTCGATCAGTTCCTCGCCCTGCTCCACATTGCTGGTGAAAGGCTTCTCCACGAACACGTGCTTGCCGTTTTCCAGCGCCGCTTTGGTGAGATCGAAATGCGTCCACACCGGCGTGATCACCGCGATGGCGTCGATGTCGGGCGAAGTCAGAACTTCATTGGCGTCCGCCGTGATGTGGATTCCCGGATAAGCCCGGTGCGCCCTCTTCTGCGCGGCAGGACTTAACTCCGCAATCGCCAGGACCTGACTGCCTTCCAGAGTGGAAAGATTCCGGACAACGTTGGGTCCCCAGTACCCGTAGCCGATTACCCCAAAATTCATGTGAACGTCACCACACTTTCAACCTATTCCGGATGGAGGCGAGCCGCCACTCCGGAAGCAGGGAGAGAACCTTTTAGACTGTGAAGCGGCCGGAACGGCCAGAAGGATACAAAGTTAGTACGCGCCCTTGATCACCGCGGCCGGAGTGCGCAGCAGAATCTTGACGTCCAGCCACGGCGACCACGACATCGCATAACGCAGGTCCAGCCGCACCATGTCGTCGAAGCGGACGCGGCTGCGTCCGGTCACCTGCCACAGGCCGGTGATGCCCGGCTTCACCTGCAGCACCCGGCGGCGATGCCAGGTCTGGTAGGCGGCCAGCTCGTAGGGAATGGGCGGCCGCGGCCCCACCAGCGACATCTCGCCGCGCAGCACGTTGAGGAACTGAGGCAGCTCGTCGAGGCTGGTCTTGCGCAGGAAACTGCCGATGGGGGTGATGCGTTTGTCGTTGGCCAGCTTAAAGACGCCGTCGCGCCCCGGGGCTACCTGCACCTGCTCGGCTTCCCCGGCGATCAGCCTCTTCACATAATCGCGGTGCACGCTGTCGTCGTTATTCACGCGCATCGAGCGAAACTTGAGAAACGTAAATCGCTGCCCGTATTGTCCGATACGATCCTGGCGAAAGAAGATGGGGCCCTTCGAACTCAGCCGGACGGCGATGGCGATGGCGATGAAGAGCGGCAAACTGACGGTGAGTGCGAGCAGGCTGCCCACGATATCCATCGCGCGCTTGACGCGCAGCAATGACTGCCGGTCGTCGTTGGGAGTCATCAGGTCCGGATACAGGACCGGATCGTTGGGACGGCCCGGCTCATCGTGATCCCAGTGATCGGGAAAGAAGTGGAAGGAAAACGTGATCTGGTTGAAGCGTTCCAGAGACAGTTCTTCCCGCAGCGCCGCACTCACCCGGCTCATGATCGTGCCCAGCACCGAGCGCCGGTCGTTCATCGCAATGCCCGTGAACATCACTCCAACGGTGCACTGCGACTTGTACCAGCCAACCGAATCCGTCTCGCGCGTGCAGCAGAGCATAGCAGTCATGATGCTGTTCAGCGTGGTCGGGCCGCCATTGGCGCCCGGCACCGGCCCCGCTTCCAGCAGCATCAGGAGAAACGGCTCTCGAGAACGCTCCGTCCTCTTGCGCTCCAGCGCAATGCCTCTCTTGAACTCGTCCTCGCTGAGAATGAAGCGCTCCCCGAGAGAGCCCGCATCGAGGATCGGATCACTCGGTTTGGCCTTACCAAGGTTGAGTACGCTCACGTTCGACTCCCTTCTGGGTAAACGGATCGGTTGTCCGTTTGGGGGAAACAGGCAGTCGGCGCCTTCCCGAATCTTCGCCCGGGAGCGGCAGCCGTAGAAAAGTACAGACGAATGTTGAATTCCGGATTCCGCAGAATGTTGCGGATCGCACAATGATGTTCGCTTCGCAGAATGCTGAGTGATGTACGCGGCGGACGGCGAAACGGATCGGTCGCTGACCGCCGGAGTGTCGGCGGCTTCAGTTGCCGTTGCTCCCGGAGGCTGTTCCGTAGTAGTAGTAGCTTCCCTCTTCGACGCTCTTGTACGAATTGAGCAGAGCCCCGACGAGCTTTTTCTTGTCGATCGCTTCCAGGCCTTTTTGCAAAAGCCTCTTTTTGGTGACGCCCGGACGCGCGACCAGCAGAACTCCGTCCGACAGTCGGGCCCATACGCTGGTATCGGCCAGCGGCAGGATGGGTGGAGAATCGATCACAACCCAGTCGAACAGTGCGACCAGCTGCTCCATCAGAACCGGGAGCTTGTTGGACTGCAGTATCTCCAGCGCATTGCCTTTCATCACACCGGAGGGCAGCAGCCAGATTCCCGCTTCCTTCAGATGGTAGACACTCGAGACCAGGTTCTGGCTTCCCTCCAGCAGTTCGCACAGCCCGGGAGCCGTGTCCAGCCCAAAAACCCGGCCCAGGGACGGGCGCCGGATATCGCCGCCCACCAGGAGGACTTTCTGGCGGTTGCCCGCCGCTAGCGCACAGCTCAGGTTCGCCGAGACCACGCTCTTGCCTTCATCCGGGATAGTGCTGGTGATCAGCAGCTTGCGAAGATTGGTTTCCTTGCGGCGATGCCGCAGACGGACCGCGAGCAGTCGAAACGCCTCGGCAGCGGGATGAGCGCCTTCCATCAGCGAGACAAGGCGTCCGCTGCCCGCCGTAATCGACACTTCCTGGAACATCTCGAGCAGACGCTCGTTCTTTTCCCTGTCCGGCTGCATGGGCTCGGCCAGAGCTTCGACCAGAGTCGCCATGGAGGGTTCGCGCGATGAGGCAAGCGTCGACGAAGGACGGTCTGCATCCGACAAGGGTGGCGTACTGACGGATTCCAGGGCGACCATCGCCTGCCGGCGATTGGCCGCCTGTCGCTCTGCCCGCTCCAGCAGTTCCGAAGCGTCGCTTACCGTGGCATCGCGGGCGCCGGCCCGCTCTGCCTCCGCCCTTTGCAGGGCATCAAAGATTTGGCTCATATTCGCTCGCCTCGACCGCTAGGGGGACAGTACTGCCGGCGCCGGAAGATCCCGGCCCGCGCAGCATCGCATACAGATCGCGGAAGACCTGCTCCGATTTCTCTTCCTTTCCCCCGATTCCATTCGTGGAGTCCGGCGGGGGCACGCTGGTTTCCAGACGGAATTCCCGCGCCACGTCGTGAATGATGTCGGGGGTAATGCTTTGCAGCTGCCGCGCGTAGCCGATGATGAGGGCGTTCTCGCAGATCGTATTGATCAGCCGAGGAATGCCGCGCGAGTGATAATAGACCGCTTCCACCGTCGCAGCCGGGAAGATGCCTTCCACCTTCGACTCCGGCCCGGCTACCTGCAGACGATGCCGGATGTATTCCTTCGTTTCCTCGGGAGTCAGCGGTCCCAGATGAGCCCGAATCGAAATTCTCTGCTTCAGCTGCCGGAGCTGGCTGGAGTCCAGCTTCATGTCCAGCTCGGGTTGCCCCACCAGCACAATCTGCAGCAGCTTATCGTCGATCGTCTCAAGGTTGGTGAGCAGCCGCACTTCCTCCAGCAAATCTTCGGAAAGATGGTGCGCCTCGTCCACGATCAGGACCGTCGTCAGTCCTCTCGATCCGCGCGACACCACAAACTCTCCCAGCTCGTGCAGCAGCTCGCCTTTGTTCTTGCCGGAGACCACCAGCCCGAAATCTGAAAGGATGTACTGCAGAAACTCCACCGGCGACATGCGGCTGTTGAACAAATAGGCGTAGGAAACGTCCCGGCTCTCGCGCAGCAGCCGAAGCAGGCAACGCAGAAGCAGGGTTTTGCCGGTGCCCACTTCCCCGGTCACGACCACGAACCCCTTATGCCTCCGGATCCCGTAATGCAGAGCCGCCAGCGCCTCATTATGCCGCTGGGTCGCGACAAAATAGCTCGGGTCCGGCGTCAGATCGAAGGGATTCCGCGTCAGATGGTAGAAAGCTTTATACATAGTTCAGTCCGCTCAGCTCCGCAGAAAACTCAGCGCGGTCCCCGCCAGAATCGTGATCAGGACCACGGCTGCTGTCGCCCAGCCCAGGGCTACCCGCCGGCGCGAGGCGCGCACATCCGCCGGGGTGACAATCTCCGGCACTTCCGAGATCACCGCTACCGGCATCATTTCTTTGATTTCCTCGCCGAGGTGCATGCGATCGTCGACATACTCCAGCACGCCCACCAGGGCGATCCCCAGCAACAGTCCTGCCGCGACTCCGATTCCGCAGAACTTCAGGTGATTGGGGAAGTCTGGCTTCAGCGGGTAATTGGGAGGATCCTGCATGGTGAAGCGTTCGCCCTGCTGCATCTGCTCCATGCTGGTCGCCATCTGCGACTCGCTTTCCTTCTTCAGCAGGTCGTTGTAGTCGGTCTGCGACTGCGTATAGCCGCGATTCAGATCCGCCAGCTGCTCCTGAACCCCAGGCGCCGCATTCAGGCGGCCCTGATAAGCGGCAATGTTCGCCTTCAACTGGCTGATGGCCTGCTGGCGGCTTGCGATTTCAGTATCGGTGGCGTGCAGCTGACTCTGCGCCTGCAGCAGCGGCGCGTTCTCCATCGCGGCTGCTCCTCCCGTGTCATCAGCGCTTCCCTTTTTCATCTGCGCCACCAGCGCCGCGCGCGCCTTCTCCATCTTCGCGATCTGGCCCTTCAGGTTCTGAACATCCGGGTACTCATCCGTGTAGCGCGTGCTCAGATCCGCCAGTTGCGTCCGCAGCGTCTGCAGCTGCATGTCCATCGTGGCCAGCCCCGTCGGCGCCCCGTCGGCGGTGCGCACCGGCGCAGCCGCGCGATACTGCTCCACCAGCGACTGGAAATAGGAACGCTGCTGGGTCGCCGCGCGCAGCGAATCTTCTTCGCCCTGCAACTGGCTCTGCAGCCCGTTCAGGATATTCAGGTTCGTCGCCTCCTGGTCGGGCAGCTCTCCCTGATGCATGGTTTCAAAGCCCCGGACCTTGGCTTCCTGCTCTGCCAGGGTT
>JBAUZR010000150.1:0-8572 GCA_049585375.1 Acidobacteriaceae bacterium | reverse complement strand
GTAAAAACCGTTGTCGCGCGAACCCTCGAATGAGCCGCCGGTGGTGAACGCCACGCCTCCCGAGGCGAACTGCGCTCCAACGGCGAACGTACCGCCCGGGTTGATATTCGGCTGCGGCGTAGTACTCACGCCCGGAGCCAGCGACGCCACCGAGGTGAAGTTACGGCCATTGAGGGGCAAATCCTCCATCTGGCGCTGCGAGATGTTGGTGTCCACGTCAGACTGGCCGGTCTGCAGGGCGGCCGACTCACCGGTTACCGTGACCGACTGGGTCTCGGCTCCCGGGTTCAGCCGGAAGTTGTAGAGTGTGCTCTGTCCAATATGGACGGTGATCGACTCGGACTTCGCGGTTTCGAATCCCTTCTCCGCACCGGTCAGTTCGTACTGGCCTGCCGCCAGATTAGTGAATTCGAAGTGGCCCTGACCGTCGGTTTTCGTCTGCTCCGTCTGGCCGTGCTCGACGTCAAGCAGCGTGACCTGCGCGTTCTGAATAACGGCGCCTGACGTGTCAAAGACAAAACCGTTGATGCTGCCGCGCTGTGCGAATTGCGCATTTCCTGAACAAGTGCAAGCGGTGAGCACGACGAGGGCAAGGATCCGGGGAAGGAGATTGCGGTTCATATGAACTGCTCCGATTGAAAGCTTTCAATTCATCACCGCAACACCATAGTCCTCATTGCGTTCGACTGTCAAATGGCAGTACGCAGCGATGTTGCTGCGGTGAATTAGCTTTCGGAAATGAGGGAGCAGCGCCCCTCCGAACCATCGAAAATCAGCGCTCTTTACTGCGCGGATCGCCAAAGTGTTTGGACAGGCTCCCCGATAAGAGCATCCGGCAGTGTCTTCGCCGCCCCCCACCCGGCGAAAAGCCGGCTTTCGCGGCGACCCTCTTGAATCGCTTCATGATCAGATTCGCGCGCGTGTTCGTCCGGTTCTGGCCAATGAGTCTCCCGACGGCTTGATCGACTCCAGCTGGCAGTTAGTGTCGAGCGCCCGGTTTACTTACCTTCCTGCTCACTTCGACCGTAAAGGCGCAAGATGTGTCGGTAAGTTTCGTGGGCGCGACGCTCAGTTCATGCAGTTGATTTTTCGACAGCACCGCGTTGAAGTCGGTGATCTGTTGCTGCATGCCTTTCCATGCGACCACGGTGCGGTTGTAGTTCCTGCAGTCGCCCTCCCAGGTGGCAATTTGAGTCCGGGTCGGCGCCATATCCAGGCCAACCTGCACCATGCTGACCATGGTGTTATACGCGTTGTTAAGATCCACGAAAGACTGCAGCGCGTTAGGCTCGGGAGTCGCAGGACGGCGAGGTCCTTCTCCCTCGGGCGGGAGCACACCCCCAATTTTGGTCAGACCGGCATCAAGCTTCTTCGCCTGCGCAGACACATTGGCCGGGAGGTCACCGCGCATCAGGGTCGAAAGCTGGCCTTTGACCGCTTCGACTTCGCCATGGCCTTCATAGCTCTCCTTCATTCCCTCAACGGACAGAAGCGAGAGCTTGTTTTGGGCGCGGAGTGAGGTCATCAGGGCAGGGCTTTGGCCAACGCGCGGATCGTTCACCACCGTGACCTGGCGCGTGTACACCTGCCCGTCGACGGTGAGCTTCAACGTGTAAGCACCCGGAATCACTTGCGGTCCATGAGGGCCAGGATTGGTCGAGCCCGCAACCATGTTCATCTGATTCTCGAGGTCATGTCGCAGCGCCGGCGGGTCGTCGTATTGCAGATTCCAGTTCACGCGATTCAGTCCGAGATGGGCGCTCAGGGCACGCGACTCCGGACTGGCCAGCCAGTAGCGCGGATACATTGCGCCTTCGATCGGAGGCGACAGTGTGCTTGACATGGTGCGAACCAGGTCCCCGTGCGCATCGAAGACCTGGAGCTGGATGGGCCCGCTGGGTTCGCGGCTGAGGTAATAGTCCAGGATCGCGCCGTACTGCACGTTCGGTGCATGGGGCATTTCGATCGAGAAGGGCTGATCCCAGTTGCTGTTGATGCGAGCCCGAATGGCATCCTCGGGTTCAAAGAAATAGACGGGCGAGGAACTGATGCGCTGGGCCTCGGCGGCGATCTCACGCAATGGCGTGATGTCGTCGAGAACCCAGAAGCCGCGGCCGTAAGTGCCGATCACCAGGTCGTTCTGGTGGTGATCCGTGTGAATGTCCAGATCTCGGATGGACGTGCTGGGCAGGTTCTGTTGCAGCGACTGCCAGTGGTCGCCATGATCGAAGGTGACATAGACGGTCGTTTCGGTACCAGCGAAGACCAACCCAGGTTGCTTCGGATCGACACGCAGACTGTTCACCCAGCTTCCGGTGCGCTCACCCGCGGGCAGGCCATTGGTAATCTTCGTCCACGTCCTGCCTCCGTCCTCAGTGCGCCAGATCAGCGGCACATCACCATCTTCACTGGGAGGCAGCGTCTCACCGCGCTCGGCAGCGATGCGGCCGGAGACGTAGGCCGTATCGACAGTATCGCCGGCTTCGATCGTCTCAAAGTGCATGTGAGGCGGCAGCCCCGCGATGTTGCTCACGTTCGTCCAAAGCTTGCCGTGATCTGTGGTCTTGTATATCTCGCTGTTCGTGCTGACGGTCCAAATCAAGCCCGGCTTCACTTTGGAGATGGAGAAGTCCGCAATAGACGGTGGGGGGGGTGGGGGCGGAGCCTCGCCGGCGGCCGCAGGGGTGGTGGCGTTTGCAGGTTTTGGCTCGGCCGCGGTTGCAGGTTTGGGGGCAGTCGTCGCCGCAGGCGCGGGCTTCGGTTGCGGACGCTCCTTTCCGCAGGGCACCTCAGGCGCACCTTTGGCTGTGGTCAGGTCAGGGCTGACAGCCGTCCAGGAATGAGCACCGTCGCGCGAAACGAGCAGGCACTGGTAAGCGACGTAGAGAGCATCCGGTTCGAAGGCGAGGTCGAACTTCTTCTGGAAGTCCCGGAAGGCCGTGTATTTTTTCGCATCGACGCCAAAATTGGGCGCGACGTTTTGCCATTGCCCCGTCGACATATCGATCTTGATCAGGCCGCTGCCTCCGCCGCCCGGGCCATAGCCGACGCCATAAAAGATGGCTGGATTTTTGGGATCAGGGGTGATGACACCAAATTCCGAGGAAGGCACGGGGCTCCAGTCCGTAAAGTTAACCTGCCCCCAGTTGCCCCGACTGCTGATCATAACCGCGCCGGTGTCCTGCTGGGCCGCGATGATGTGGTAGGGGTACTGACTGTCGGTGGAAACGTGATAGACCTGTGCGATGGGCTGGGTGTACCAGAGGCTCCAGGTCCTGCCATTATCGAGCGTGACACTGGCCCCCTGGTCGGAGCCAACCACCATGCGTTGTCCATTGGTGGGATCGATCCAGAGCTTGTGGTAGTCCTCGCCGCCGGGCGCGCCCTTGAAAGGCTCAAAGGTGACGCCACCATCGGTTGAGCGGTACATCGCGGTGCTGACGGTGTAAAGGATGTCCGGATTCTGCGAGTCCACGAAGACGCCGCTGCTGTAGGAGCCCTGACCGTTACAGATGCGGAGATCATTCTCCGCCATATGCTTCCAGCTGCCGCCGCCATCGTCGGATCGGTACAGGCCCGAACCCTTCTCGATGTTGTTGCCGACGATATACATCCGCCTGCCCTGGGTGTGCATGGCGATCGCCACCGCGACGCGGCCTGGGAATGGCGGAATTTTGATCTCGGTCCACGTCTTGCCCTCATCGGTGGACTTGAAGAGCAGCGGCGGCTTCTTTTTCGCCGCACTGGTAGCACCGAAGCCGGAGCCGCCGGTACCCTGCGTGGCAGCCAGCATCACGCCTGGATCGTCAAAGGCGTATTCCAGGTCGCGCGTGCCGTCGTAGTTTGCGGGCTTCAGCACGTTCGTCCAGCTCTCTCCACCGTCGGTGGAGCGGTAGACGCCGCCACCGTGATGCCTGCTGTCGCCAAGAGCAGAGACGATCACCAGGTTGGGATCGGCGGGATCGATCAGGATGCGGTCGATCTTCACCGTATCCTCGAGGCCGATGTGCTGCCAGTTCTTGCCGGCATCCGTCGACTTCCACATGCCATTTCCCAGACTGCCGCCGATGGGGTCGCCGGCACCGGCATAAACGATCTCGGCATTGGAGGGAGCGACCTGGATAGCCCCGATGCTGTCCACACTCGTCTCCTGATCGAAGACTGGCACCCATGTGACGCCTGCACTGGTGGTCTTCCAGATGCCGCCCTGAGGAGTGCCCATGTAGAAGGTGCCGGCATCGCCGATGACTCCGGTCACGGACGAGATTCGTCCGCCATGGAAAGGCCCGACGTCACGCCACCTGAGACCCGCATAGAGGTTTGGATTTACCTGCGCCCCCGCGCCCAGCGCGGATGCCAGAATGCCGGGAAGGATCAGCGCGCCACAAACTGCCCACGACGTTCGAGTCATGTTCTGATGACCTCATACAAAAATGCCAACGGTTCGGCGCGTAGTATACAGGACGCTACACCTGCGCATCCGCGGTCGTTCACAGAGGCACCGTCGATCAGGTGATCGATGACTGTCAACTCGGCTGGTACCCAAATGAACAGCCACGCGGGCGCCCCGCCCTCGTGCCTCTCACTCCCTTGAGTTCGAAACAGGGGCGGCCCCATCGGCTCCGGTGCCGCGCGGATCCGGCTTTACCGTAACCGGCTGCGTGTAGGTCTGCCCGTCAACGGTCAGGCGCACCGTGTAGTTTCCGGGAGCCAGCGCCACCGGGCCGCGGCGGAATCCACGAGCCGGACGCGCCGCCGGTTTCATGGCGCCCGAACAGGCATCATGCGGCGGCTCGGCCTGCGCCGCGCCAAAGAACCGCATCTGTGGCAGATCAAGCGCATAGCGGTGCATTCCCGGCTGCGCAGAAGGCGGAAGTTGTGCTGGCTTGAGCCAGAGAGCCTGAATATTGATCTTTTCTGTGTCGACAGGCCTCACCGGAGTATCGCTGGCCCCGCAGGCGCGCACCTGGCCGTCGCTGTCCACCAGTTCGAGCCGAATAGGCTGCGCGGGCGCAGTCTTGAGCCAGTAGTAGGCCATCACGCCTGGCAGAGGATTCTGCTCCGTCGGCTCTTCAGGAGGCAGCGGCGTGCCGTCCTGACTACTGGCTGGAACGGCCAGGGCGTCGCCGGGCTTGAAGAGATACGCGCTGCTGTCGACAATTTCGTTTCCTTTTTCAGCAATCTGGCGCAGAGCGCTCATCTGATCCATAACCCAGAAGCCGCGGCCATGCGTAGCGATGTCAAGGTCATCATCGTGCACGATGATGTCGCGAACGGAAGTAACGGGCATATTGTTCTGCAGCGGCTGCCAGTGATCGCCGTCGTCGAAGGAGACATAAACGCGCAGTTCGGTGGCGGCATAGAGCAGGCCTTTGGTGACCGGGTCTTCTTTCACGGAGTTGACGTACGCGCCGTCAGGAATGCCGTTGACGATATTCTGCCAGGTCTTGCCGCCATCATGGGTGCGATAGATGTACGGCTGGTTGTCGGCGAGGCGGTGGCGATCAACCGACGCATAGGCGGTCTCCACATCGAAGTGGCCAGCCTCCACCTGGGACACCTTGCTCCACGGCGTCATCGCCCGCGGCGTAACGTCGTCCCAGCTCTTACCATCGTCGCGGGTTACCTGGATCAGACCATCGTCGGTCCCCACCCAGACGGTCGTGGCGCTCAGCGGCGACGGGCTGATCGTGTAGACCACACCGAATCGATTCGTCATCGTCTCATCGATGTCTTTTGCGGTCACAGGATCGAGGTTTGCCGGGACCGGCGGGTTGACGCGCGTCAGATCGGGGCTGATCTTTTCCCACGTCTTGCCGCGATCCCGGGTTCGGAAGACAAACTGATTCGAGTAGTAGAGCGCGCCGTCAGCCGGCGAGAAAACCTCGGGCAGTGTCCACGTCTTGCGGTCAGGATCGCTGGGGTCTGCGGGCGGCAGCTTGCCCCCCAGTGATGCCTGAATGTTCAGCGCCTGGTTGCATCGATTGGCGCCGGCGCCGTAAAGAATGTTGGGCTCGGTGGGATCGGGCACAACGGTATCGCTCTCTCCCGCGAGGCAGATGGGTTCCCAGTTGCGGAAGTCGAGAATGCCTTCCTTCGACCAGGTGCTGACCCGCACTGCACCGCTGTCCTGCTGCGCGCCATAGAGGTAGTACGGGAATTGATTGTCAGCCGCGACGTGATAGATCTCCGCGGTGGGCTGGTTATACCAGGTGCTCCACGTCTTGCCGCCATCCACGCTCACCACCGTGCCCTGATCGCTGCTCAGCACCATGCGTTTCCCGTTGCGCGGATTCACCCACAGCTGATGATAGTCGTCTCCGCCGGGTGCGCTCTTGATCGGCATAAATGTCTTGCCCGCATCCGTCGTCACATACGTACCCGTGTTGATGATGTACGCCTTGTCCGGATTATCGGGGTCGACTGCGACGTTTTCGAAATACCAGCCGCGTCCCCACAGGCGGTTTTCGTTGTTCACCAGATGCCATGTTGCACCCGCGTCGTCGGACATGTAGACGCCGCCCTTGGGCGTCGGCGCCGGCTTCTTATGCTCCTCGGGGCCCTCGCGCAGCGGCGGAGCCACCGCCGCTCCGACGTCATCCACCACCGCCCATAGCCGGTTGGGATTGCTGGGTGCAATCGCGATCCCGATCTTCCCCACAAAGTCATCATCGGGAAGCCCGCCCGTCAACTTCTTCCAGTGGTCGCCGCCATCGGTAGACTTATAGAGCCCGCTGCCAGGCATATACGATGGCGCATAAACCGACCACGGCGGACGCCGCGTAGCCCAGAGCGAGGCATAGAGCACGCGCGGGTTCTTAGGATCGATGGCGATGTCGATGGCGCCGACATTGTTGGGATCAGAGGCATTGAACAGAACTTTTTTCCAGTGTGCGCCGCCGTCGGTCGAGCGATACACGCCGCGCTCCGGGTTAGCGTCGTAAATGTGGCCCAGCGCCGCGACATACACACGATTCGGGTTGTTCGGATCGACCACGATGCGCCCGATCCGGCGCGTGTTCTCGAGTCCGATATGCGTCCACGTCCTGCCTGCGTCGGTCGATTTGAACATGCCGATGCCGTAAGAAATCTGAGCACGGACGTCCGGCTCCCCGGTACCCACGTACACGATGTCGGGATTCGAGGGTGCGACGGCGATGGCACCAATCGAGCCGATGGGGATACCCTGGTCGGCAATCGGGGTCCAGGTGCGCCCGTCATTTTCCGTCTTCCAGACACCGCCGCCCACTGATCCCATGTAAAACGTGTCGGGCTCGCTGGGCACTCCGGCTACGGCGAAAGAACGCCCTCCGCGCATTGGACCCACGTCGCGCCACTGCAGGCCTTCGAGCATGCTTGCAGGGTATTGCGCGCCGGAAGAAGAATCCTGCGCGTTCACAGCGAACGAGCAGAAAGCAACCAGGCCCAGCATCAGCACGGAAAAGGACCGGCCACGACGCAAATCCATGGAGAGGCTCCTGTAGGCAATGAAATTGTGAAATCGGCGAACCTTCACCTTAACATGCCGGACCCAGCGGTTCGCCTCGAACCCGGGCGATGATTGCCATGGAAGCGTCCTTGGAACTCCACAACTCCCCTTCAGCACCCCACCAGCACCACTCTATTCGGAGGCAAAACATTGAGGTCCGATGGGAACCGGGGGCTTGCTATAAGTGCGCGGCGCGACTCCATCCAGCACCCGGAGGGTTCGCTGCTGGTCATCCGAAGTTTCATTCCCTATATTTGGCCGCGGAAATGCCCTGGCGATGATCGCTCAGCGATAGCTCGGCGAAGCTGTGAGCGAGCCCACCAGCTATCTCTCACCTGTCAATCATGCAATGGTCAGATCAGATCGCAACTAGATGTCGCGGGGCGACGAACCGAGGGAGGAAAGCACGGTCAGAAACCGGTCGGGGGAGCAACCAGGATCGGCGGCTTCGCGGCGTTTCGATCCGGCAACTGATCGAGCAGCACTACATTCAGCAGCGATTTGTGAACCTGGATGCCGCCGTTGTAGTGGATGAATCCAAGTTTCCGAAAACGGTTCATGAAGAAGCTGACGCGGGATCGGGTGGTGCCGATCATCTCGGCCAGGGTTTCCTGGGAGATCTTCGGAATTGTCGTGTCCGGATGGCCCGGTTTGCCGATCTCGGCCATCAGCAGGAGAATGCGGGCCAAACGCTTTTCACTGGAATTGAACAGCTGATCAACCAGATCGGATTGAATCCGCATACTGCGAGCCAGCAGAAACGATAAAAACCGATCGGAGAAGGCATGTTCCTCATGCATCACCCGGATCATCTCTGCCCGCTCAATCTTCAGCGCCGTACAGCCCGTAATGGCAGTTGCGGTCGCCATACGGAGCCCGGCCACTGCAGTGAGCGACTCCTCCCCCACGAAGTCGCCCGTGGAGAGAAGCGTGATCGTTGCCTCTTTTCCGGCGGTTGAAACAACCGTGAGCTTAGCGCGGCCCTTCTGCAAATAGAAGATGGAGTCGGCGGGATTTCCCTGCGCAAAGAAAGTCTGTTTTGGCTTGAGCTGGACTATTTTTCGTCCCAGACCGGCACTGGCG
>JBAUZR010000149.1:0-2772 GCA_049585375.1 Acidobacteriaceae bacterium | reverse complement strand
GCGCCGGGCTCTGCCTTGGGAGGCCCGCCCGGCGCGCCCGCGCCGTCCCGCCGATGGCAGCCTTTGACAAGTAGGCATGACCAGCAGCAGCGGGGGCGTCCATCTTCCTCGCTCTCGATTGTCCGGCTCGCGGCCACCGCGTCTAGGGCGCCCCTGCGGGCCGTCGCACGCGATCGGCTACGCCGACCCTAGACACAGCGTCCACTCACCTGGGTTCGGCAGCTACGAGGATGACGGAGAGATGCGGTCATTCATACATCTGCCGGTCGCGAGGGAAGCGACGCTGTGACCAGTAGGGGTGGCTGCTGACGCGTGAAAACTGGCTCAAATATCTTCAGCGTTACTTCTGCCGCCCAAAGGCAATAGGCGAGGATGCGTATTACGGACTTGTCAATTGAAGGCTCATCGAAGGACACTTGTATCGGGTAGTTTCGCATCAAGTCGTCCTGAGTAGGTTCCCACGAGCGCGGAAGAGGTGTTTGAAAGCGCACTGTCCCTACGAGCGAGCCTTCCTCAAGCGCCACCATCGGGGTGCTACCCACGGTGAATTTAAACCCCGGCGGCGCGTCGAGGGAGCTGGCCCAAAACTTCGGCCCGACGAATGGATGAAGAAGGCACCGATGCTTGTCGATGTTGTCCAGCGTGGTCAGCCGGTCGAGTCCGTAGGGCAGCGGAGGCATGTGCTCACTTCCAAGGCCATCCGCTGACCAACCCCATATCGACGGGTTTCCTGCATTGTACGGCTGGAGTTCTTCCACACGCGAGAGCCACCCAGAAAGAACAAGTTCTTTCCTAAGCTCACCAATCGCACCATTAAAACGACTGCGGTCTTTATAAATGGGAAACTGAACATCAGCCACTTCTTGCGGCTTCTTCCCCATCCCCAACGCTACCAAGCCGACCATCAAATAGTCGAGCGCGCATCGGGCATTATGAACACAGTCCCCGATCTTCAGAGCCCACTCGGGCGTCACGGCGGGCAAGTCGTGAATGTAAAACCTGTACTCGCCCGCAGTCGATTCGACATCGACCGTGAATCTGTACGATTTCTGCTTTTCTAGCGCTTCAACTTCCGTTCGCAAAGATGCGTAGATCGAACGGGCCCACCCCAGCTTCATCCACGCATCGTCGAGAGATGGCTTGCCACTCACTCGTACCTCCGATACCGCGGCCGACGAGCAGCGTGCGATCCGCGTGCGACATCCAACGGTGAACAACGGCCAGGCAGGGACTATGGCGGTCACTCAGGTCAACGACAGACATTGGCAGTCGCCTCGCATCTGCCCAGCTCAGGAGCCTGAAGATAGAAGCGATGATGGTGGTCAGGGGCGGGGTAGAACCGCCGACCTTCCGCTTTTCAGGCAGACCGACAACAGCCAATGCCATCTTACCGGCTGGCGGCCCGCCGTATTGAGCGTCATCGCTGCCCATCCCCTTAAGTCGAATCGACAACGCCCTCCACCACATATGGCTGGATCACTCACCGTGTGCGGCCCAGCCGGTCAGACCTATGATCTCGGCCGAGACGTCGGCCACACTGCGGTCGTCAGTAGCAACGCGGTACACCCAGCTTGGCGCCAGCTCTTCCAGTTCCCGAGCGAAGACAAGGCCACGGTCGATATGTGGCTGGAGTGCGCTGCCGATTTCCCGCTCGGCGAGCCTTTGCCTGGCCGTCGCGTCGCTGCAAGTCAGCAGGACCGCCGTAACTCGCGGATCGCCGCCCATCGCGGCCGTCAGCTCATCCACAACCCGGACGCTCACAGTGTTCGTGTAGATCATCCGCCGGTACCCGAGCGCCCGGTAGTTGCGCCACATCGCGGCCAGGTTGCGTTCGGCGAGCCGGTGCTCCCACGGCGGCGGGTAGGCCATGTCCAGGTTGTCGCCCTCGATGAAGCCATGCCAAATGCCTGAAGCCGCCAGCTGAATGTGAATCTCGTTGCCTACGCTGCTCTTGCCGACGCCCGTCCGTCCGCCAACGAAGAGAACCTCGCTCTGGTCTGACACAGGGCCTCACCCTAGTCGAGGACCGAAGCGCCCCCCACGACGTGCCCGATCGGTGTCGCGGAAGGCGACGACCTGCTGACGGGATATTGGTACGCCACGTCCAGGCGTCAATTACCGGCCGCCACCGGCCTCGGCGGCCCGTCGGCATAATGACCTTCACACTGCCGCTCTTGCTACTTGCTCTCGGGGTCGGCGGAGAAAGTCACCTCGTACAGGTCGGGACCGGATTGGCCCTCGCGTGGCGCGACACCATCCTCAGCAAGGCAGCGCTCGACATAGGCCAGCAGAAGAGCGCGGATGCTGCATCCGTGATTCCTGGACGCGATGCGGAGCCGGGCATACATGTCGCGCGGAAGCCGCAGCTCAAGAAGCCGGTCATCATCGAGCCCATCGTGGGCGGCCATAACCGCCATGATAGCCAGCCCTGTGAACGCGACCGCCTCAGACGTAGGGGGGTGGTGCGCGTGCCCGTAACGTGCCCGATCAAAGAGTGGCAGCGGGGAATCACACTCGCTGGCGGGACACGTCACATCGGCGCTCACCTGCGTGAAGGCAGGTCAGAACCTGGTGTCCACCATCTTTGCAGGCAAGGGGTCAGCCCAACTGCGTGAGCTGACTGGGTGGCTGAAGATGGCTGCCATGCTGACGACATGGTCAGTGACCGGAGCTGAACAGTTCACGTAGCAGCCGGGCGGCGGCAGGAGGGTCACAGGCGAGCGCAGCCGAGCACAGCGCGGAGCCAGGTGCTGGCAGATGCGACCAGATGCC
>JBAUZR010000148.1:0-7442 GCA_049585375.1 Acidobacteriaceae bacterium | reverse complement strand
CGTTCACCGCACCCGTCCGCTGCAGTGCCAGTCCCAACGGGTATTCCAGGGAGGCCGACCCTGGATTCGCCGCCAGCGCCTCGCGCAGCAACGGGATGGCCTCCCGATCGTCGCCGCCGGCCACCAGCAGTTGCGCCAGCTGCGCCAGGATCACAGGATTCCGCGGCGCTAAAGCATCTGCGCGACGCACTTCCTCCAGCGCGCCCGGCTTCTGCTCCGCCTGCAGCGTCAGACCCAGATGAAGGTGAGCCATGGCCAGCTCCGGATTTAGCCGCAGCGCTCGGGAAAAGGAGGATTCCGCCTCGCTCCAGTCCTGCCGCTGCGCCTCCAGCGTGCCCAGTTGATCCCACAGCTGCGCGTCCCCAGGACTCTGCTCCGCCGCCTCCTTCATCCGCGCCTGGGCCGCGGCGGGTTGGTGCGTCGCCGCCAGCGCTCTGGCGTAGGCCGCGAGCAGTTCAGCCGGCAGCGCGTGCCCGTCCGTTCGTGCCGCTTGCTCCAGACGTGCAAACCACGGCAGCGCCCGCGCCGGCTGCCCATCGGCTTCCAATGCCATCGCCAGATTCTGCTCCGCGCTGGTGTCTTTGGCGTTCATCGCCACGGCTTTCTGCAACTCGCGAATGCCGTCGGCCATCTCGCCGCTGCGCACCAGCACCGCTCCCAGCGCGCTGTGCCCCTGCTCGATGTTGGGCGCCAGACGAACGACCTCGGCGAACTCCTGCTTTGCCGTCTTCAGATCGTTGCGCGCCATTGCCGCGACGCCCGCACGGTAATCCGCGTCCGCCTGCCTCAAGGCCGGGGAAGGATCCTGCGCGCAGCACAGCGCGCAACCGGCCGCGAACGCGACCACCTGGAAAACCCTCCGGAACGTTCCTGCCTGAGAGGAGAACTGCATAGGACCCAGCCGCACTATGGTACCGGACCCGCGACCCAGCCGAGAACCGTCCCTGAGCCGACAGGCGCGCTGGACGACCGCATCATTCCCGGCACGCCGCGCCCAAGCCGCTTCCGCGCTACCATGAGGGCGATCTGTGTCTCGTGGATCCGGAAACGGGAAACTTCATGGCGCGAGCAGCGACCCCCGCTATTGCCCCCTTCTTCATCGTCAGCAGTGTCGATCGAACTCTCGCGTTTTATCGCGAGAAGCTCGGATTTGAGGCGATTTTCCAGGAGCCGGATGAGAATCCCTTTTTCGCTATCCTCCGCCGCGATGGAGCGCAGATCTTTGTGAAGTCCGAGGCGAACGTTGCTCCGCTTCCCAATCCCTCGCGTCATCCCTTTATGCGCTGGGACGCCTACGTCTTTGCCCCGGACCCGGATGCTCTTGCCGCCGAATTTCAAGAGCAGGGCGCGACCTTCAGTGAGCCGCTTCAGGATACACACGACGGCTTGCGCGGCTTCGAAATCATCGATCCGGACGGCTACGTTCTCTTCTTCGGGCGCCCCCAATAGGTTAGGCAGCTCATTCTCACCGCTTAGCCGCGGAATGCCTGGAACGCCATGCAGCGGTCCCCGGGCAGCAGGCTCATCGTTTTCACCCCGCGATAGCCAGCCTGGCGCAACTGGCTAAGCATTTCTTCTTCGGCCGGCAACCGCCCGGCTCCGGTCTTCGCCGCGCCCCACAGGTTCAGCGCCTCCGCGCCCAGGCTGCCACCCTGGCAAAGGGTGATCGCCAGCAGAAATCCGCCTGGCTTGAGGAATCTTCCAACATGTTCCAGCAGCGCCACGCGCTCTTCCACCGGGAAGTAGTAGATGTTGTTGTAAAGCGTCGCAATATCGAACGGTTCGCCAGGCGCCCTGGCGCGAATGTCGCCCTCTTCGATCTGCACGCGCCCCTCCAGTCGCCACTCGCGGAGATTCGTCCGCGCCACTTCCGCCACTGCCGGCTGCAACTCCACGCCAACCGCCGTCAGCGAGGGATTGCTGCTGGCCGCGTAGCGCAGATAGATTCCGGAGCCGCAGCCAATCTCGAGCAGACGCACCGCGCCGCGCGCCGGAAAGGTGCGCCGAATCGCTTCCGCCTGGAAAGCCTCGAGCACGCGAGAGGAACGGGCAATCAGCTCTCCGTCCTGATCGGCGAGGCTCCACAACTGCCCGCTGCGGATCTTGGGGAGAGTCCCGGTAATGAGCTTGTGGTGCAGCCCCGCCACCTCTTCCACCAGAGCCAGCGCAGCATCGTTCTCAGGACGGGCGAGATCTTTGGCTAAACCGCGCAGCTCGTAACCGCGTGAGTCGAGTCGCAGCAGCTTCAGGCGAACCCCCATCTGCAGCCAGGCTTCGAGCGCCTCTCGTCCCTGTCCTCGGGCCGCAAAGAACTCGGCCAGCGAGTCAAAGCCGGCCGGCCCGGTCGCCAGACGGTTCAGCAGCCCGGCCTCTCCGGCGGCGGCCACGTACGTGAGCTTGTAGAACGACTTCAGCCCGGCTCCGACGCCCATCAGTGCGGTCAGCCGGCCATCGCGCAACAGGCGGAGAAATGGCTTGAGCAGCATGCGCTCCCATTATGGCCCGCACCTAGCCGTCTCATTGGAGGAAGGGGCAAGGAGAAGAGAGGGACGCGGCAGCAGGACGAGTAGTGATTTAGTATGGGGCGCGAATCAATTCTGCCCGGCTTGCTGTATCCCGGCTTCAGGAGGTTCGGTGTGCCCAGTCGCTCGCGGACCCGTCTTTCGTGCTCCTGCGGTTATGTCCTGTTGCTCGCGGCCTCAGGCGCCGGAGTCGCCCAGAGCTCAACGCCGGACTCGGCAACCAGGCCGCCGGTCACCTTCACCGCCGAGCAGGATCACCAGAACATGATGGATCGGCTTGGAATCGTGGCGCTGCGGCCGGGGCGAAGCGGAGACGAGAAGGGTGCTAACCCCGCCAACTACGACGAGTCGAAGGCGAATCCTTATCCCGACCTGCCCGATCCGCTGACCATGAGCGATGGACGGAAGGTGTCGACGCCGGAGGTGTGGTGGAAGGAGCGGCGTCCCCAGATCGTGGAGATGGAGTCGAGGTACGTCTACGGATTCGTGCCCAACGACGTGCCGAAGGTGACGTGGACGGTGCGGGCCGTCGACCACGAGAGGATTGGCTTCACCCCGGTGATCGCTAAAGACCTGATCGGGACTGTGGACAACGCAGCGTATCCCGCGATCACGGTGAAGATCCACATGACGCTGGTGACGCCGGAGCGGGCGAAGGGGCCGGTACCGGTGCTGATGATGTTTGGGCCTGCGGGCTTCCCTGCTCCGCATGAGCCGACGGAAGAGGAGTTCGCGCGGATCAATGCGGCGTGGAAGGCACTGCTGATCGAGAAGGATCCATCGCTCGAGGCGGTGTTTGATGCGCATCCGGCGTGGGAGCCGGTGAAGGCGACACCGTTCCAGTTTCCGCAGCTGAATGCCGACGGAGGGTTTCCAAACACGTGGCAGCTGGTGGGGGATGGATGGGGGTTCGCATGGCTCGATCCCGCGAGCGTGCAGGCCGACGACGGAGCGGGGATCACGCGGGGGATCATCGGGCTGGTGAACCATGGGCAGCCGCGCACACCGGAGCAGTGGGGCGCGCTGCGGGCGTGGGCGTGGGGCGCGGGGCGCGGACTTGATTATCTGGAAACCGATCCGGCGGTGGATGCGAAGCATGTGGGGATTGAGGGCGTGTCACGGTATGGCAAAGCGGCGCTGGTGACGATGGCCTTCGACCCGCGGTTTGCCCTGGTGCTGGTTGGATCGTCGGGTAAGGGCGGGGCGACACCGTTGAGACGGAACTACGGCGAGGCGGTCGAGAACCTGACCGATGGGGAGTACTACTGGATGGCCGGGAACTTTATGAAGTATGGCGCGTCGAAAGCGAAGTTCGGGAGCATGAATCCGGGAGAGATTCCGGTGGACTCGAACGAGCTGATTGCGCTGTGCGCGCCGCGGCTGACGTTCATCAGCTATGGCATTCCGGCGAAGGGCGACGCACACTGGCTGGACCACGAGGGCAGCTGGATGGCGACGGTGGATGCAAACCGGGTGTGGGAGCTGCTGGGGGCGAAGGGGCTGGGCGGTTCGGGATTCACGGTGGGGGCGGATTACACGCGGCGCCGATGCCGCCGGTGAACACGGGGCTGCTGGAGGGCGACCTGGCCTGGCGGCAGCATGACGGCGGCCACACGGACGCGCCGAACATGACGTACTTCCTGCAATGGGCCGATAAGTTTATCGGGCACAAAACACAGTAGATCGAGGCGGACAGGGATTCATTCTGCCAAGGTGCGGGGGGGCGATTCGCAGCGCGCTGTTGGATGCTGATGTGGAAAACGTGGGACCCAACTGGCGCGCGATGGCGTGACCAGAGTTCCGCGAGCGGGATTACTGTGGGCACAGCTGCCCATGTCGAAGTGCTGTCTTGATCCTGCTCAGCGATCAGAGCGGCCGGAGCGAATTCGATGTCGACGATGTTAAGAGAGCTGAGGGGCCCTATGTCCGCACGTCAATCTGTTATCCCCAATCGGAGCCCGTGGCCGGTGATCTCGGTCGGGCGCGATCATCTTTTATTGATCCGTCGCCAGGAGGCGATGGAGAGGCGAGGCATCGGGGTGCACTCGGTGTCGCCGGAGCAGGCCGAGTTTTCCGCGCACGACGGAAAACTGCGCCTGTGGGTGTTGTGTGGCAGCATCGAAGAGGCGACGCTGGTGTTTCTGGCCTGCACCATCCGACGGTATAGTCCGGTGAGCCGGCTGCTGCTGGTGGAGTGGTCGCGACCTGCCGGCCCGGAGAAGTGTCTGTTCCATCGGGTGCTGGATCGCAACGCCGGTGAGGACCTCCTGGCTGAAGCGATCCGGAACGGCTGGAGAGCGGCGACGAAGAAGCTGGGCGACTAGTCTGCTAAGCGGCGCGCGGAGCTTCGGGGCTCACTTCCAGCGGGCTGTCGGAGGGCCTGGGCGTCAGCAGGGGCCAGCCTTTGCGCAGGACGTATTCGAGCCAGGCGCCGGCGATCTGTGAAGTGAAAACAGCAGCGATGACCAGCGTGGTGTAGAACTTTGCGCTGATGATGCCGGCGTCAAAGGCGACGCTGGCGAGAACGATGCCGGGTCCGCCGCGGGCGTTGGTGGTGATGGCCAGGTTGAAGAGATCGCGTCCGCGGAATCCGGCGCAGCGGCCGGCGAGCGAGACGGAGAGGATCTTGACCAGGCAGGTGCCGCCGATGAAGGCGAGGCACATCCACAGCGAAAAGCCGCGGACGAGGTCGAGCTTGAGGCCGACAATCGCAAAATAAACGGGGATAAAGAAGGCGAAGGCGACTTTGCCAATGGCGTCGAGGGCGTCGGCGAAGAGGCGGCGCTTGCGGTGGACGACGGCAAATCCAGCGAGGAATGCGGCGAAGACGAGGCTGACGTCGAGGGCTCCGGCGAGGGCGCAGTAGGCGAGCAGAACCGCGATGGCGTAGCCGGCGGGCGAGTGGCGGGCAACGACATTCCACTGGGCCTTGTTGATGCGTTTGATGGCGCGCGGGAGGATCGTGAGTCCCGCTGCGAAGAAGGCCACCGTGGCCAGCAGGTGCAGGGCCATGGCGCGTGGATGCAGGACAGCTTTGCCGGCCGCCGCGGTGGCGATGGCGAGAGCGAGCCAGAGGACGATGTCCTCGAGAACGGCGACGCCGAGAACCAGCCGCGCGAAGCGGGTGTGGAGGATTTTGAGGTCGGCGAAGATCTTGCTGACGACGGGAACCGAGGTAACGGCGACACCGACGGCGAGGATGATGATGAGCGAGATGCGGCTGCCGTTGGGTCCGGCGAGCGCGGGGCCGATGAGTCTGGGTCCGATGATGAGGCCGAGGAGGAACGGCAGCCCGGTGCCGACGATGGTGAGCCAGCCCACCTCGCGGCGCTCTTCACGAGTGAAGAGCTGCCGGGTTTCCGCTCCGGAGAGGAACATGAGGAGCAGAAGGCCGAGCCAATAAACGAAGTCGAGGATGTTGCCCTGATGGCGGGCGCCGGCGATGAGATGCGCAGCGGCGGGCCAGCGGCCGAGGAGCGCAGGGCCGAGAACGACGCCGGCGAGGATTTCTCCGACAACTTTGGGCTGGCGGAGGCGGACACACAGCCAGCCAAGGAGCTGCGCGAAGCCAACCAGGAGCAAAAGGACAAAAAGGACAGACGTCAGCTGTGCATCGGACAAAGGTATGAGTCCTCGGCGCGTTAGATGCGAGGCGGCGTGAGGCGGTTAGTCCGGCAGGGCGGGAATGTAACCGCGATCAGCTCTTTTTCGAAGGAGATGCTGATTTCTTCTTCGCAGCCTCAGGCTTTTGCGAGGAGGCGCCGTTGGAGTTCCCGATGATGTTGGGATCCACCACGGTGAGAACGACGCCGTCGATGCGGTTGTCGAGGGTGCGGTAGGGAGTGATGCGGAGGGTGAACCAGCGACCCTCGTCGTCCTGGACGTTGTCGTGGCGGGGCTGCACTTCCTGGATGACGCGGAGCATCATCTGCTCGAGGTTGCGAACGTCGATTTTGAGCTTGAGGCGAGGGATGGGACGGCCAAGGTCGGTGGGCGTGAGGCCGAGGACCGTGGCTGCCTGGGGGGTGAAGCGGCGGACGCTGAGATCGGAGCTGACCATGACCATGGGCAGGTTGACGCTGTTGAGAAGGTTGGTGAGGTCGTTGTTGAGCTGGGTGAGGAGGTCGTTGCGGTGCTGCATTTCTTCGTTCACAGTGTGGAGCTCTTCGTTGGCGGATTCGAGCTCTTCCTTGGAGGTTTGCAGCTCTTCGTTGGTGCTCTGCAGCTCTTCATTGCCAGACTGGATTTCCTCGTTGGCAGACTGCAGCTCCTCGTTGGTGGCTTCCTGCATTTCAATGATGGACTGCAGGTATTCCTTGGTGGCGGAGAGCTCCTGTTTGAGCTGAGCAATCTGTTTTTCCTTCTCCGCGCGTTCGGATTCGGTGAGGGGCTCGGGCTCAGGGGGAGGAGTGCCTGAATCTTCGGCGGGAGTCGGCTCGAAGATGACCAGATAGCTGTGCTGCTCCTGAATGGGAGCACGGAAAGGCACGATGCGGAGATCGATCTGATGGCTGTTGCCATTGGCGTCGACGTGGACGCCGCGGCGCTCGGCTTCGACGCCGGTCTTTTTGGCTTCATCGATGGCACCCTGCAGCTCGAAGAGGAGGCCGGGGCGGGCCATCTTGAGGAGGTTGAGGCTGGCCTTGCCGGGGCCGAGCTCGAGATAGGCGCCAGTCCGGCCGCGGCTCTGCAGGATCTCCAACTGGTTGTTGATGACGACGGCAGGAGGCGCATAGCGGGTGAGCAGCAGGCGATCGGCTTCTCGCTGGAGCTCGAGGGGGACTTTCATCGGCTCGGGCTGCCTGGCGGGTGGCGGCGGGGGCCCAAGTACTTCGGCCTCGTGATCGGAGGCTCCCAGGGAAAAGGCAAAAGTGACGGGAGTGGCGACGAGTTTCTTGCGATAGATCTTCTGCTTTTTGT
>JBAUZR010000147.1:0-2846 GCA_049585375.1 Acidobacteriaceae bacterium | reverse complement strand
GGATTCCGGCAGGTCGAACCTGCCAGCGTTGGGTTTATCGGGCAGCGGCAGCGGTCTGTTGGTCTTCCTCGTACGGGCCTTTGAAGTCCTCAATGGCGCCACTGTCGAAGTGCCAGATGCGGGTGGCGACTTCGTCGATGAGGTCATGATCGTGGGTAACGAGGAGCACGGTGCCCTCGTATCTCTGGAGGGCGATGTTCAGGGCGTTAATAGCTTCGAGGTCAAGGTGGTTGGTGGGCTCGTCGAAGATCAGGAGGTTGGGCTTCTGCAGCATGAGCTTGCAGAAGATGAGGCGGGCTGCTTCGCCGCCGGAGAGCGCTGCGGTGGGTTTGAGGCCTTCTTCGCCGCGGAAGAGCATCTGGCCGAGGATGCCGCGGATGTCTTCGGTGGTGGCCTTCTCGTCGAACTGGCGGAGCCAGTCGAGGATGGTGATGCCGGGCTCGATGACGCCGGTGGTGTCCTGGGGGAAGTAGCCAATCTGGACTTCGTGGCCCCACTTGACGTTGCCGGCGTCGAGGACGAAGTCCTTTTCGGCGAGGTCGCGCTGGTTGGCGAGCAGGGACTTGAGCATGGTGGTCTTGCCCTGGCCGTTGCGGCCCATGAGGCCGATTTTTTCGCCGCGCATGATGCCGGTGGAGAAGCCATCGATCACAGTCAGGTCGCCGTAGGTCTTGCGCAGGCCTTCAATTTCGAGAACGTATTTGCCGGAGGGTCGATTCTGGTCGAAGCGAATGTAGGGGCGGGCGATGTTGGAGCGGGCCAGGTCGGTGGTCTGTAACCGTTCCACTTCCTTTTTGCGGCTGGTGACCTGGGAGGAGCGCGTTCCGGCGGAAAAGCGGGCGATGAATTCGTTGAGCTGGGCGATTTTCTTTTCGCGCTGGGCGTTTTCCGACTCGAGGCGGGACCGGATCTGGGTCTTGGCGAGGACCATCTCGTCGTAGCCGCCGGTGTAGGTGATGATGGTCTGGTAATCGATGTCGGCGATGTGGGTGCAGACGCTGTTGAGGAAGTGGCGGTCGTGGGAGATGGTGATCAGGGTTCCTTCGAAACGGCCGAGGAAGTCCTGGAGCCAGTGGATGGAGTCGAGATCGAGGTAGTTGGTGGGCTCGTCGAGGAGCAGCGCCTGGGGCTTGCCGAAGAGAGCCTGGGCGAGGAGGACGCGGACTTTTTGGCCGCCCTGGAGCTCGGACATTTTGCGTTCGTGGAGTTCGTCGGGGATATCGAGGCCCTGCAGGAGGATGGCGGCATCGGATTCGGCGGTGTAGCCGTCCTCTTCGCCGACTACTCCCTCCAGTTCCGCGAGGCGCATGCCGTCGTCGTCGGTGAGCTCGGATTTTTCGTAGATTTTGTCGCGCTCGGCGAGGGCGGCCCACAGTCCTTTGTTGCCCATGACGACCGTATCGATGACGCGGAAGGCGTCGAAGGCATACTGGTCCTGGCTGAGCACGGAGAGCTTCCGGGGGCGGACGACGGTGCCCCTCTGGGGGTCGAGGTCACCGGAAAGGATCTTCATAAACGTGGACTTGCCGGCGCCGTTGGGGCCGGTGAGGCCGTAGCGCCGGCCGGGGGTGAAGGTGGTGGTGACTTCTTCGAACAGAACTTTGGCGCCGTAGCGCATGGTGACGTTGTTTACGGAAATCATGCAGCTCTCAAAAAGGGATCTTCTTCAGGATTTTGGGGACGCGTCCGTCCGGGCGGAGCGTGCTTCGCGTCAGATTTCGAGGAGCGGGAATTCTGCGCCGGGCGTGCACCTGCCAGGTTTGATTATACTTTGCGGTGGTTATGAAGATTCTGGTTTGCATCAAGCAGGTTCCGCAGAAGGATGCGCCCTTGCGGCTGAACGAGGCAGGGACGTGGATTCGCGACGACGTCTCGTGGGAGACGAACGAGCCGGATGCTTACGCGCTGGAAGAGGCGCTGCGGCAAAAGGAAAAGCACGGCGGCGAGGTGGCGGTGATTACCGCGGGACCGGCGCGTTCGCAGCAGGTACTGCGGGAGGCGCTGGCCAAGGGCGCGGACCGGGCGATTCATCTGGAAGACGACCGGTTTGCGCAGATGGATGCGGCCAACACGGCGCGCGCAATCGCGGCGGCGATTGACGGAGAAAGCTTCGATCTGATCGTGACCGGGCTGCAGTCGGATGACTTTGGGGCAGCGCAGACGGGCGTGCTGCTGGCGGAGATCCTGGGAATTCCGCACGCGACGATCATAATCGGGATCGAGAAGACAGACGCAGGGCTGAAGCTGAAGCGGGAGCTGGAAGCTGGGCATTACCAGAACATCGAGATGCCAATGCCGGCGGTGCTGACGATCCAGAGCGGGATCAACAAGCTGCGGTATGCGACGCTGATCGGCATCAAGCAGGCAAAGATGAAGCCGATGCGCAAGGTGGCTTTTGCGGAAGTGGAGGGGAAGCTCTCTCCGCACGTGCAGAAGATTGAGAAACTCTATGTGCCGGGGAGCCAGAAGCAGACGCGGAAGATCGAAGGTCCGGCGGCGCAGGCGGCGAAGGAACTGGTGGAGTATCTGAAGAACGAGGCGCGAGCGCTGTGAGGACGGAGTTGGGAGTTTAGGGATTAGAGTTTAGCAGTGCCAGGGAGCGAGCGGATATCGTCGCCGATCCCCGGATATAATGGTGCCCAACACGACGAAGGAGAAGGACAGACGATGCCGAACATGACAATCCCCGAGAGCGAACGCAATCTGACGCCGGCGCAGGTGGGCGCGCTGGACAAGCGACGGCAGCGGGGGCTGATGTTCCAGGTGATCTCGGGGCAGTGTGCGTTTTTTGCGGTGCTGCTGCTGCTGTGGACGGGGCAGGACCTGCAAAACGATCCGGGTTGGAT
>JBAUZR010000146.1:0-3589 GCA_049585375.1 Acidobacteriaceae bacterium | reverse complement strand
GCGCAGGCGATGAGCAAAACGACGGCGACGGCGAGGAAGAGGGTACGGACCAGGGGTTTGGCCTGAGCGACGGTATCGTCATGGAGGCCGCGCACGATGGGGCTGATGTGGAGGCTGGCCATGAAGGCCGGGTAGGCGCGCATGATTTCCTGGGCGACGCGGTTGGCGTCGTCACGGGCTTCGGCCGGGGTGACGCCGTCTTTGAGGCGGCCGACCATCTGGTAGCTCCAGTTGGCGGCGGCTCCGCCGGTGAGTTCTTCGGGGCGGAGGCTGAGGGGAATCCAGAGCTCGATGCGCATGGCCTGTCCGGCGATGAGGGGGAATTCAAAGCTGCGGGGCATGACGCCGGTGACGATGTAGGGCTTGCGGTCGAGGAGGATCTTTTTGCCGATGATGGCCGGGTCGCCGTGGAAGCGCGACTGCCATGTGGAGTAACTGAGGACCGCGACCTGCTGACGCTGCTTGTCCTCGTCAGGGGTAAAGGTGCGGCCGAGGAGGGGCGCGACTTCGAGGGCGGAGAAGACGCCGGGTGTCATGCGGGAAGCCATGATCTGGGCGGGGTTGCCGAGGCCGGAGAGCTCGTAGGTGGCGAAGGTGTAGCCGCCGAGGGCGGAGAAGCTGTGGGTGTCCCGGGCGTAGGCGACGATGTCGGGTCCGGTGACTCCGGCTTCATTCTGGCCGTTGATCTCGGCGCCGGAGATGGTGTCGCTGAGGACGACGAGGCGGTCGGGATGGGGGAAGGGCAAGGGTCGAAGGAGGACGCCTTCGACGATGGAGAAGATGGCGGTGGTGGCGCCGATGCCGAGGGTGAGCATGAGGACGGCGGTGAAGGAAAAGCCCGGCGATTTGAGCAGGTGGCGAACGGCAAGCTTCAGATCACGGGTCAGGGTCACAGGCATTCTCCTCGGATGGCGGGATGACGGGCGGGAAGGAGCACGTCTGGTTCCAGATACGAGGGGGCGAAGGGGGCGGTTCCACAGGGTTGGGCGAGGCGAGAAGGCGGGGGGATCGCCATGGAGTGTTCGGAAACGAAACGGACTGTCCGGATGGGGACAGTCCGGAGATCCGATTCAGGCGTCGGTTAGCTCGATTTCAACTGGGTCGCCATCCTGGAGGTGGTAATGGTCGCGGAGTTTGATATCGGTGGCCACTTCAACGATGGACCGGGGGTGATGGCCGCGGCCCTGTTCATTGGCGTCGGTGCGCAGAATGAAGGCCTTGCGGCCGAAGACGAAGCACGGTACCAGATTGACCGAGACGGCGCCGCCGTACTCGTCGGCCTCCAGGCGGAGGGGCCGCGGGGGCAGGGACCAGGGGTGGTCGAGCTGCACGTTGAGCGTGCCGGGGAAGAGTCGCAGGCCGGTTTTACGCAGGTAATGGTCCTGCAGCTTTTCGATCCAGAATGAAAAACTGCCGATGCCGCTGACGACTTTGCCACGGAGAATCTGCACGAAAGCCACGGTCCTGTTGCCTGCCTGCATGGTAGCCGGAGGGCGGTTCATGGCAAACAGGCTTTGGCCGATGAGGGGGGCAGACGCCCGTATCGCGGGTGGCGCGTGCCGGATGGGCCGGGATGGCCAAAGGGAAGGTGTGCGCGGAGGATTTTCCCGGAAGGTATGTTTGCGATCATCGGCATTCTCGTGGTTTTTGGGGCGGTGGCGGCCGGCTATCTGATGGAGCACGGGCAGCTGGGGGTGCTGGTGCAGCCGGCGGAGCTGCTGATTATCGGCGGGGCCGGGATGGGCACGCTGCTGATCGCGAACCCGGTGCGCATTTTGAAGAAGGTGGCGGGAGGCGCGGCAGCGATCTTCGGCAGCTCGAAATTCGGCCAGGCGCGCTATCTGACCACGCTGCGGATGATGTACGAGCTGCTGCAGAAGGCGCGGCGGGGAGGCATGCTGACGATTGAAAGCGACGTGGAGAAGCCGGAGGAGAGCGAGATCCTTAAGAATTATCCGGACTTTCTGAAGGATCACCACGTGCGGGATTTTGTGTGCGACACGATGCGGATGGTGATCACGGGCGGAGTGGACGCGTTCGATATGGACCAGATGATGGATCTGGATATGGAGGTGCAGCACCAGGGGAGCGAGGAGCCGGTAAGCGCCTTGTCGACGATGGCGGACTCGCTGCCGGGGCTGGGGATTGTGGCCGCGGTGCTGGGGGTGGTGATCACGATGGGAGCGCTGGGCGGCCCGGCGGAGGAGATCGGGCACAAGGTAGCGGCGGCGCTGGTGGGGACGTTCCTGGGGATTCTGCTGTGCTACGGGCTGGTGGGGCCGGTGAGCCAGAACATGGCGAAGGCCATCGCCGAGGAGCACGCGTATTTGTACATGCTGCGGGTCCTGATGCTGGCGTTCATCCGCGGGCAGCCGCCGGTGGTGGCGATTGAGGTTGCGCGGCGGGCGATTCCGGCGCATGTGCGGCCTTCGTTCGTGCAGGTGGAAGAGGCCTGCCGGAACGGCGGCACCGCGGCAGCGGCAGCGAAGGAAGCGGCGGCATAGAGGAACGACATGGCGGCAGGCAAGCCGATCATCATCATCAGGAAGAAGAGCGGGCACGGTGGCCATCATGGCGGCGCCTGGAAGGTGGCTTACGCCGATTTTGTGACGGCGATGATGTCGCTGTTTATCGTGCTGTGGCTGATGAATACGAGCGAAAAGGTACGGCAGGCAGTGGCGGGGTACTTCAACGATCCGCGGGGCAAGAGCACGCAGACGGGAACGGACCAGTCGGGAACCAGTGAAAATCTGGCGCTGACCGAGAAGAACATTCCGGAGCTGAAGAAGAAGATCGAGGAAGCGATCCGGAAGATGAACGACCTGAAGGCTCTGCAGAACCAGATTCAGATCACGATCACGCCGGAGGGGTTGCGGATCGAGCTGCTGGAGACGAAGGACGGCACGTTCTTCGATACGGGAAGCGCGCGGCTGAACAAGAACGGGGAAGAGCTGCTGGAGATGTTGTCCGGACAGCTGGGGGGCTTGCCGAACCGGATTTCCATTGAAGGGCACACGGATGCGCAGCCGTACGCTGCGAAGGACGGATATAACAACTGGGACCTGTCGACGGATCGGGCGAACGCGGCGCGGCGGGTGATGCAGGCTTCCGGGCTGCGGGAGAACCAGGTGTCGCAGGTGCGCGGATATGCGGATCAGAAGCTGCGGGTGCCGGCGAATCCGCTGGACCCGTCGAATCGGAGGATCTCGCTGATCGTGCAGTATGTGACGGCAGATGCACCGCCGGTGCCGGCGGAAAAGGCGGGGAGCGCTGCCGCGCCTGTGCAGGGGGCGGATCCTCCGAGGGAGAGTTCCGGAGCGGAGAAAGCTGCGGGTGGGAATGCGTCGAGCGCGTCAGCGGCTGAGCCAGGCAGGACAGCCGGGAGCAGCCGCGAGTCACCCGGTGGAGGCGGCAGCGGGGAGGGAACACAGAAGGCGGCTCCGGTTGCGAAGCCCGCCGCGGGCAAGCCGGCGGCAAAAGCGGAAAGCGAGGTGGCGCGGCTGTGGCAAAAGGTCCGCTCGCCAGGCAAAAAATAAAAGAACAAAAAAAGGCCCGTGGCCAGGAGACAGGGCCACGGGCTCTTCAGGGA
>JBAUZR010000145.1:0-3071 GCA_049585375.1 Acidobacteriaceae bacterium | reverse complement strand
GAACCGCGGCGATGCGGCAACCGCGCAGCCACTGTTGATGGGACTGCACGCGCGGCATCCTGACAACTTCGAGATCAACGAGTCGCTCGGACTGATCGATGCGCAGCAGGATAACCTGCAGGCGGCGCTGCCCCTGCTCGGCGCCGCCGCCGCCGAGCAGCCCGATTCCGATGCCGCGTCCGTGAATCTCGGTGTTGCCTGCCTGAAGCTCGGAAAAAACGAGGATGCGGCTCGCGCTCTGGAACATGCGGTGCGGCTCCATCCGCAGAATGCGCGAGCGCAGGCAGCTCTGGGGCAGGCGTGGATGCAACTGGACCAGCCGGCGCGGGCCGCGGAAGCATTCGAGCAGGCGCTGGCGACAGGCAGCCGCGATCCAACGCTGCTGTACAACGCCGCCCTGGCGGACTTCGACTCCGGGGCAGCCGCCCGCGCCGCGCCGCTGCTGGCGCGGATGCCCGGCGTCGATACCTCGGCAGCCGCGCAGTCGCTCTACGGCGATGTGGACGAAAAGCTCGGCCTCTACAAACAGGCGGGGCAGCACTACATTAGCGCCGCACGCCTGGATCCGACCGAGACCAATGAGTATGTTCTCGGCGTCGAATTTTTGCGGCACTGGACCTTCCAGCCGGCCGCGCAGGAGTTTGCCGCGGCTTCCAGCCGATACCCGGAGAGCCGCCGCCTGCGGGTGGGGCTGGGCGTCGCGTATTTCGGCGATCACAACTACAAGCAGGCCATCGCGGTCTTCTCTGCGCTCCTTGCCGATGATCCGGACAACGCGACCTTTGCCGGCCTGCTGGGTCGCTCGTGCAGCGTCCTGACCGAGGGGAGCGATCCCAACTGCGCCCCGCTGCTTGCCTTTGCGAAGAACCATCCGGGAAACGCAACGGTCGCTACCGATGCGGCCATCAGCCAGCTGAATCAGCCCGGGGATCCAGCCCACCTGACCCGCGCGGCGCAGCTCCTCGCGATGGCCCTGCGGGCTGCGCCGGATTTGCCCGAAGCGCATTACGAAAGGGGAGTGCTGCTCCAACGCCAGTCGCAATGGAAAGAGAGCGTTCCCGAGCTTGAGACGGCGGTCCGTCTCAAGCCGGATTATGCAGCCGCTCACTATCGCCTGGCCCTGGCCTGGGAGCGGACTGGCGACCATGAAAAGGCGCGCGAGCAGATCGCACTGCAGCAGAAGTACAGCGCGCAGGAGAATCGGGACCGCGACCAGCGGCTGAGCCAGATGCAGACGCTGCTGGTGACCATGCGCTGAGAGCGGTGGTGGCCTGGAGAGGCATTCCGAGTAACGTACACGCAGACGCAGCCTCGCATCCGGCAAGGGCCACCCACCTCATCGGGTCAGCTTCCCCGCCACACGCCGTGGTGACCTGAGCCCGAGCGGATTGCGCCGTATACAGCGTGCCTTTCTCGAATCGTCCGCCGGTCAGCAGGGAACCGGCGTCGAGCAGGGAACCCCCCTTGACAGTGATTCCTTTTGCAGTCTACTATCCGCTCCGATAGTGAACGTACACGGAAATTAGAACTGACAAGTGCCTCTTCCCCAGGCGCATCGAGTTTTCAGTCGAAAAAGCGGCACTTTCCAGGCCCTGAACGGCCGCATCAAGGAAGAACGGATGACCAGGCGTCACGCTGCAGCGGTGCGTTTTCGCGCGTTTGTGTTTTCAGTGCTGGCGGCGCTGAGCTGTGGCGCCGTCGTGTCCCCGGCTGTCGCCCAGTCGCGGGATCGCCAGCCCGAGCAGACGATTCTGATTGACGCGAGCGGAACAGGCCCGGTCTTTGATGGCCTCGGTGCCGTCAGCGCGGGCGCGTCGTCACGCCTGCTCATCGACTATCCCGAGCCGCAGCGCAGCCAGATTCTCGACTACCTGTTCAAGCCAGGTTACGGAGCGGCCCTCCAGCACCTGAAGGTCGAAATCGGTGGGGATGAGAATTCCACAGACGGCTCGGAGCCCAGCCATATGCGATCTCCGGACGATCACAACTACGATCGCGGCTACGAGTGGTGGCTGATGGCCGAGGCCCGCAGGCGGAATCCGAAGATCATCCTCGACACTCTGGCATGGGGCGCGCCCGGCTGGGTCGGCAGCGGCCGTTTCTACTCAGCCGACATGGCCAACTACGTTGCCGATTTTCTCGAGGGCGCGAAGAAAGCACACGGCCTCGATATTGCCGACACCGGCGTCTGGAACGAAAAGGTCTACGACCCGGCGTACGTAAAGCTCCTGTCTGGAGTGCTCCGTACCCATCAGTTGTCCACACGGATCGTCTGCTGTGACGAGTACCCCGGCGAAGGCGGCGATCAGTGGCAGGTCGTGGACGCGATGGGAAAGGATCCCGCGCTGAAAGATGCCATCGCCGCCGTCACCGTGCACTATCCCTGGGTCTATAACAACGTGACCACGCCGCCGGCAGCCAGAACTCTGGACAAGCCGCTGTGGTCCAGCGAGGACCAGCCCAACAGCGGCGGCGGCCCGATCGTCTCTCGCGACTGGAACGTGGGAGGACGCCTGCTGGCCAAACTCTACAACCGCAACTACCTCGAAGGCGGATTCACCTCGACCGAGATCTGGAGCCCGGTCACCTCCTACTACGACATTCTCGCCGCCCCAAATTCCGGCCTGATGTATGCGAACACTCCATGGTCCGGGCACTACGACGTCCAGGGGGCGATCTGGGCCACGGCGCACACAACCCAGTTCACCCAGCCAGGCTGGCATTACGACAATGCTTCCTGCGGATATCTCGCCCACGGCGGCAGCTTTGTCACCTATCTCTCGCCCGACCGCAGGAGTTGGAGCACCGTCATCGAAAGCATTGACGCACGGGAGCCGCAAACCCTTCATCTGCATCTCTCGGGCAGCTTCGCCGGCGAAGCTGTCCACGTGTGGGAGACGAACAGCTCGGTCACCTTCCGGCATGTGCGCGACCTGACTCCCGCGCACGGGGACCTCATGCTGGAGATCGATCCGGACTCGCTGTACTCCATCACGAATACAACCGGGCAGGGAAGAGGCGATGCGGTGCCGCCCCCGGCGGCGTCATTCCCGTTACCCTGGAGCGACAAC
>JBAUZR010000144.1:0-9651 GCA_049585375.1 Acidobacteriaceae bacterium | reverse complement strand
AGGCATTGCGGCTGCTGGAAAAAGAGGACCAGCGGGATGCAGAGCGGGAAAAAGCGCTGAGAGCGTTTCAGGCGGAAATGGACCGGCGGATCGCGGAGCTGGATCGGGGAGAAGGGATAGACGCCGAGGAGGCATTTGCCCGCATCCGAGCTCACGCCCAGGAGCGGCGGCGCAAAAAGACGGCATGATGTGAGTAACGCAAAGCAGCCGCCCAGAAGTCGCTCCGAGCTCTCTGCGCGATCTGATGGAGCAACAACTACATAGCCGATGACAGTCCTGATGCCGCCGACGAAATGGTGGAGCAGTATGGCAGGGTATCCGGCATTTACAGGATTTCCGCGGTACGGGCCATTCCAGAGTCGATCTGGCAGGCAGGCGTGATTTTCGCTTCTGGCCCGTGGGCCGATTTCTTATCGCCTGCAGATTGACTCCAAAATCCGTGGGAATTGTGGCCGTGCTTCACGGCAGCCGCGACATCCCGGCGGTTCTGCGGGAGCGCGAGTAGTCCCCGCTACAATCGGCAAAGTGTCGCTGACATTTCATACTCAATCGTCTCGCGGAGCCGGCCGTCGCGCCACGCTGACCCTGCCTCATACCTCGGTCGAGACGCCGGTGTTCATGCCCGTTGGCACTCAGGCCACGGTTAAGGCGGTTCCGCAACATCTGCTGGAGGAGCTGGGCGTCCAGATCCTGCTCGGCAACACCTACCATCTCTACCTTCGGCCAGGCCACGAGGCGATTCGGCGCATGGGCGGCCTGCACCGCTTCATGAGCTGGGATCGTGCCCTCCTCACCGACTCCGGCGGCTTCCAGGTTTTCAGCCTCAGCGACCTGCGCAAGGTGACTGAGGAGGGCGTCGCGTTCCGCTCCCACATCGACGGCTCGTCGCATTTCTTCTCGCCGGAGCACTCGATGGAGCTGCAGATTGCGCTCGGCTCCGACATCGCCATGGCCTTTGACGAGTGCACCGAGTATCCGGCGGATTTCGCCCGCGCGCGGGCCTCTCTGGAGATGACCCTGCGTTGGGCGCAGCGCAGCCGCGACCATTTCGAAGCTCACAAGCATGAGAGGCCCTGGGACGAACGCCTGGACGGCCAGACTCCCAACCTGTTCGGCATCGTGCAGGGCGGGATGTTTCCGCAGCTGCGGCGCGAATCGGCAGAGAGGCTGGTGGAAATGGACTTCCCCGGCTACGCGATCGGCGGCCTGAGTGTCGGCGAGCCGCGCGAGTTGACGCGGGAGATGATCGGGACCACGCTGCCGCTGCTCCCTGCGGACAAGCCCCGCTACGTCATGGGCGTCGGCTATCCCGACGAGATTGCCGAGTACGCACGCATGGGCGTGGACATGATGGACTGCGTACTGCCCACGCGCGCGGCGCGGCACGGGCTGCTCTTCACCTCAGAAGGACGGCTGAACATCAAGAACCGCCAGTTCGCGGAAGACCAGGGGCCACCGGACCCGTCGTGCAGTTGCATGGTTTGCCGGCGCTACAGCCGCGCTTACCTGCGGCATCTGATGACCGCGCAGGAGCCGCTCTCGGCCGTGTTGAACACGATCCACAACCTGGCGTTTTATATGGAGACCATGCGGAAGGTGCGCGAAGAGATCGCTGCGGGTCAGGAAGGCCGGACGTAGCGGTCGAGGCCCGCTCTCTTCGCATGGGCTTCGATAGCGGCGTTGATCTCCAGCGCCACAGCCAGAGCGGCGCGGCCATCTTCACCCGAGACACGCGGAGCGGAGCGGGTACGCACGCATTCCAGAAACGATTCGATCTCGAGGCGCAGCGGCTCCCCGGGCGTGACCGGCGGCTTTTGAATGTTCAACCCAGGCAGGCCGGCAGCTCCGGTGGCGGCCATCGCGGCCATTTGCGCGGGATCCGCCCGAGCGGCGCCGGAAACATCGATCGCCAGCAGATCCTGGCGGGCGTAGTCGATCGAAACATATTGATGCGGCTGGAAGAAGCGGAGCTTGCGGACGCGCTCCGTGCTGACCCGGCTGGCGGTGAAGTTCGCCACGCATCCGGACTCGAACTCGATCCGCACGTTGGCGATATCGACCTTCCGGGAAAGGATGGGCAGCCCCACGGCGTGCAGGGAGTGAATCGGCGAGCGCGTCAGGCTCAGGACGATATCCAGGTCGTGAATCATCAAATCGAGAACAACATCCACATCGAGCGAACGAGGACTGAAGACGCTGAGCCGATGCGCCTCAAAGAACATCGGGTGGTTCAGGATCGACTCCGCGGCCGTCACCGCCGGATTGAATCGCTCCAGATGCCCGGTTTGCAGAATGCGCCCCTGCCGGGCTGCCTGATCGACGAGCCGCCCGGCGTCCTCCGCAGTCGCGGCGATTGGCTTTTCCACCAGGAGATCGAGACCAGCGGCCAGCAGAGTGTCCGCCACTTCCGCATGCGCCGAAGTTGGGCTGCAGACGGAGGCAGCGACGCAGGCAATTTCTCCGCGAGCCCGTGCCGCCAGACACTCCCCCACCGAGGAGAAGACAGGAATTTCCCATTCGGCGGCGGCGGCCGCGGCGCGGCCCAGGTCCGGTTCCACCACAGCTGCCAGCCGCACCGGAGATCCCTCGCGCTCGAGCGCACGATAGACGCGCAGGTGATTGCGGCCAAAGATGCCGGCTCCGCAGACGAGGATCCCGAGATGAGATTGGGGGGCCAAAGGACTTATGCGGGTTTTCCCTGAACGGCGTGCAGGCAGCGCCCGTAGAGTTCCAGGAGCTGACCGACCTGGTCCTCGGGCTTGGAAGCCCCTCCGCCCACAAAGCCGGTGGAGGACGTGCTGGCTCGGCCGACGTTGGCGATGGTGGCGACGAACTTCAGCAAATCGAGCGCGATATCTTCATTCCGCCGGGCGCCGTTACCGGCAGGGGGAACAACCTGATCCATGAAAGCACCTCTCTGGCCCGATGCTATCAAAGCCCTCCACACGGTCGACAGCTACCGAATCAAACCTCCGAAAGGCACAGGCAGACTCGCCCCACCAGCAGGTCGGCGGGGGATTCATGCGGCGCCAGCTCAATGACGTCCAGCGGTGACTCCAGAGCACGCGGCCGCAGAACCAGCCGGCCGGACTCGAACGCCACGTGCCGAAAGACCATCTGTGCACCGATGCGGATGCCATACAGGTTGGGGTGGGATGGCTTGCGGTCCGCAAGAGAGTTGTAGTGGCGATCGAGCACGACGACCGAACCGGTCCGCAGGACAGGGTCCATGGGGAGCGCCTGGGCAGCGGTGATGCGCACGCCCACAAACCGGTCCCAGGTTCCTCTGCCGACAGCGCGGCGTGCGGGGAAGTTCGCCAGCCAGTGCTCCGGCAGTTGCAGCCCGCCAAGCACCGCGTGGGGAGGGATGTGCGGCGCATTCATGGCAACCGCCGGCGAAACAATCGGAACGCTGTCCCGAAGCTCCGCCCCGCTCGCCTGCGTAACGGCTGAAGATGGAGAGCCGCTCCCGGCCAGCTCCTCCACGCTGAGCGCGTGGGTCTCCAGAATCCGGTCCAGCGCCGTCAGGCTCAGCCGCCGGCGCCGGTGCAGGAAATTCGAAATGTGAGCCTGGCCCAGACCGGTCCGGCTGGCCAGCAGAGCACTGCTGAGGATGCCCTGATCAATGCGGCGCCACATCTCGAGCCGCAGCCGCTCGTGTAACTCGAGGAATTTCATCTTTGCTGATTTTTCAATGAGCAAAAGACCCGTTACCTCAGGTTTTGCAGAAAGAAACACAAGTTGAGAGATTTCCCGGAAAGCAGAAAGCACTGCAGTACTCAGGTCCGTGTCGACGCGGGAAACGCTCTCTGCGGTGATTGATGGCGGTTCCCGATCGATTTAGTGTCGGACTACTTTCGCCAGTCAGACATAGTACTTTCGCTCGCGATGGCCGGCCTCCGGCCCGAAGCAATACGTCGCTGGACGAGGCCCAAATGCAGGTCTGCGCAGCTTTCCCACTACGACTCCCAAACAAAGGCCAATGCCGGACGGAAAACACACGGCAGAGTCTTTCCTTCCCCCAACTCCTCTCCGCTTCCACCGAAGCGACGTGGAGCTTCCGACTCTGGAGAACTCAATGATGTACCTGCGTATTTTTCTCAAAGTGTGTGAGGGGTGCGGCTCGCTTTGGTTCCGCGCCCAGGACTGCCCGGAGATCTACTGTCCGAGCTGCGCGCCAAGGCTGGCGATCATTCCGCCCTCGCAACGGTCCCGGCGCAGCGTGCGCCGCGGCCTCAGAAGACGCTGCACGGCCGGAAAGGGTGCGGCATGAGTGCGGCCCTGGCCTTCCCTCTCGTTCTCCATACCGCGCAGGCGGTCGCCGAGACCACCGAACCTGCCCCGCAACTCAGCGTCGTCGGGGGGCGGTCCGAAAACCGGCGAGCCGCCCAGAACGTTCTGCACCGCTATCTGCAGACCTCGATGCAGGTGGGCCGTGCTCCGTGCCTCCTGGGAAACACCGTCTTTCGCGGGCGGGTCAGCAGCCATCGCATTCCCAGCTTCGAAGACGCCATCATCTTCCTCTTCGACGTGGAGAAATGCCTGAAGCAGCTGGACCGGTTCTCCCAGGTCGTCGTCGCCCACATTGCTCTCGAGGATTACACCCCTCCGGAGGCGGCCCGTTTGACCGGCGAAAGCGAGCGAACCATCCACCGCGTTTACAGCGCCGCGCTGGAGCAGTTAGCTGAGCTTTTCCGCGAATATGAGGTTTTCGGTCGCAATGTGGAAATCTTGTCAAGGGGGGTACGCTCATAACCAAAGTCATGAGGCAACATAGCAAAAGACTTACAAGCCAAAATAGTCGGTAAAACCTGTCAGTAAACCCGTTCGAACTTGCTATTCTGAACTTATAGAGTAAAAAAAGAAAAAAAGAGGGGCGCCCCCGGGGTGCCCCTTTTGCTTTCTCCGGCCGGGACCAGCATCCATCCGAAACCCCGCCGACCCTACCGGGAACCTGCCGGTACAGAAATGAGGATTATGCGGAACAGAGACTGCGCAAATCAGACAGGTCGCCAGGCATGGACCCTGGCTGCGGCTCTTGCGATGGTGGCCTTCGCCGCGGTGCTTCCCCTGCGCCTGGCCGCGCAAATCGTGACGACCACGGTGCAGGGTACGGTCTATCGCGCCGACGGCACCCCGGCCAGCGGCACACTGCTGATCAGCTGGCCCGCCTTTACCACGCCGCAGAACCAGGCGATCGCCGCGGGCAGTACCAGTGCCGCGATTGGCGCTGACGGATTCGTCAGCATTAACCTGACGCCCAACGCCGGATCCCTGCCGGCGGGGAATTACTACACGGCTGTCTATCACCTGAGCGACGGCACGGTGAACCAGGAATACTGGGTGGTGCCATCGTCGGGCACGGCGGCGATTGCCTCGGTGCGCGCCCAGCTGCAGCCTTCCACAGTGGCCGTCCAGCCGGTCTCCCAGGCATACGTGAACGGCGCAATCGCCTCTCTCAGCGGATCGTACCTGCCGATTACGGGTGGCACGCTCACCGGATCGCTCACGCTCAGCACCGATCCCACTGCCAGCAGTCAGGCCGCGACCAAGCACTATACGGATCAGCTGGCGGCCGCGCAGCTGCCGCTGGCCGGGGGCACGCTCACCGGGCCGCTGACCGTTCCGAACCTCTACGCAAAGCAGCTGGAGGGGCGGCTGTACGCCGATCAGATGCAGTCCGGTTCCGGCAGTAACAATGGCATCGCCATGTCGCTGGCGGATTGCCTCTCCTACACCTACGCCTGCCAGGTAGTTGCCCCTGCCCTGTATGCACAGACGGAATCCCAGCCGTGGGCAGGCATCGACGTCTTCGGGCCCAACGAGATCGGACCGAAATCGACTGATCCGCTGGGTTGTGTCCTCGACAACCGCTACGCTGTGCCGGAGCTTGTCTGTAACCAGGGCTCCCCTTACGGCGGCAGCGGCACCCGTTTCAATATGGCTCCCTGGGGCATCGCGCAGAATGCGCTCACGATGGGACCGGCAGGTGGCCATAACATCGCGGCCTACATCAGTAACACCCAGTGGATGGGTGCCTATGACTTCCCGTCGGGACTAGGCATGGAATCTACCATGCATGGGCTGCTGATTCAGACGAACACCTATTCGCCGGCCAACAATAATCCGCTGAATGTGTGGTCCTATTCCTGGTCGCCCGACGATAACGTCGCAGAGTACATCAACGGCTGGGGCGTCGGAAACACGCTTGGGCAGAATGAAGGCACCGAGGTTCGCTCTCGCCTGGGAGAGACGGGCAATGTCACCCAAATAACCCTTGCCGCGTCCCCTGCCTGCGGCGTGACCTGCTCCATGAGCGGCACACAGACGCTGGGACAGGCCGGAGCTTTTGGCGAGGAACTTCCCTGGATTGATCTGAACCAGGGCTACTCAACGGGATACATTGCCAGTCTTTCCCAATCGAGCGGCACGGTGACCAGCAGCGGGACGAACTGGGATACAACCTACGGCACCAGCAACGGCGTCACGACCACGACATCCTCCGTAGTCCCGCCCAGCTACCCGGCATCCAGCGTCACGATTCCGGTGGCCTCGTCCTCCGGGTTCACGACCGGTACGGCATTCCTGTTCGACACCGCGGGCGACGTAAAGTGGCAAGCCTTTCATGTCACCTCCATTCCCGACGGCACCCACATCGTTGCCGATCAGATCCATTACCCGATCCAGAATGGCGCAACCGTCTCCCAGGGCGGCCTTGCCGGGTATGGCTTCAAGATGGATGCCGACGACGTCTGCGCCAGTAACGGCAATGGCATGGACAATCAGGGCGCGGATTCCCCGATCACAAGCGGGGCATGCATTCACGCCCTCGTGCCCATCGTCAGTAACTCGCCGGGGAACACGCTGACTCTGGTGAACAGCCCAACCATGTTTGTATTCGGACAGTGGAGTCGCGGGTATTGGTCGATGGGTGGTTCAGGCGGAACGGCCAGCATCACCGTGAGTGGAGGCGTAGTCACCAGTTGCACCGCCACAGGAGGGTCGGGATACATTGACACCTATCATCCTCCTCAGCTGGTGATCTCCGGTATAACTTACACGACGGCGCCCGCCATTTACGCAAGCCGAGTGTTTGGCGGTCAGCTCACTAACTGCACCGTTCTTAACGGCGGCTCCGGCATCTCCGGAACACCCACGGTCACGGTGGTGACCAGCAATCCATACCACATCTATCCAATGGCGGAGAGCGTGCAGAATTACAACGCCACCACCGGGAGGATGGATGCGTCGGCGCTGGTAACAATGCCGTGGGCAGGTAAGGTGAGCTCCGGAGATGTACTGGAGCAGGAGCACAACTTCTTCTACAAGATGGGCTCGGGAATCGCTCTGAACTCCATCGTGAATACCTGGCAGTATGGCGCGCAGGATGCGCTGAGTGTCGTCCTCAGCGGAAGGATTGGCGGAGCCATCAACTTCACCAATGCACAGGACCCAAGCCTCTACGGAACAAGCCCCTTAAATACTCCTTATGTCGTGGGCAGGGGCAGATTATGAGAGCGCCTTCGGGCTATAACCTGGGAGGACTCTTCAGCACCGGCCTCAGCATGAGCTCTCCACCTCAGGGATCCATCGGCAATAACCTGTCCGGGACCGTCGTCGTTGCCTGCAACCCTTACTGCGGTACATGGAACCAGCCATACAACGTGCTGGACCTTCAGAATGCCAATAACAGTAATGGCGCTGAAGATGTTCTTCAGTACAACCCATCCACACAAAGCTGGACGTGGACGGCCGGCGCCACCAACATATTCGGCCTGAACCCGGTGTGCACCCTGAATTTCGCCGGCTCCTCGAATGCCGGTCTCTCGGTCACCTGCAACGGCGCCACCTCGCGCTTCGACGGTTCCGGGAATCTCTTCGTGGCGGGGGCCATCCACGCCCAGAGCGCGCTTACCGGCGCCAGCATCAACGGCGAAGTCACCGTCGACGGGACTACTTACACCACTCTCAACGCGGCATGGACTGCGGCTGTGAACCAGGCGAACAGCACCGGGCATAACCAGACCGTCCGGCTTGGCCCGGGAACCTTCCCCGTCGCCGCTACCCTCACCGAACCGAGCAACGGCGCCTGCGTCAGCCTGCTGGGATCCGGCGGCACCACCGTCAACGCCGACAGCCCACAGGTGGCCACCACCCTGACTCTCCCCGCTTCACTGGGCGGCGATGTCTGCTTCCTCGGCAATACCACCCAGGCGCAGGGCTGCACGTTCAAGGATCTCAACATCCTGGCCGGCGGCAACGCCACGCATGGCTTCGAGCTGCAGTGGTTCCGCGGCACGCTGATCGACAACGTCTCGGTCAACGACACCACCGCTGAAGGCATCCTGCTCGGCGAGGAGAACACGGCTTCCGGCCACCAGGCGAACTTCCTGCTGCACAATGTGACCGTCAGCTACAGCAGCGCGGCGTTCACGCCGGCCAATCGCGCGGCATATGGGATTCACCTCCAGAAGACCGCGATCGACAGCCAGCTCGACAACATTACGGTGCGCAATGCTCTGACCGCGGCCGTCTACAACGAAGGCACGGGCAACACCGGCTATCTGGTGCACGGCTTCGGATTCCCCTACACCTGCACCACCGCGCCCTGCGTCAACAACGCGTCTTCAGCAACGGCGGCCAATGCTTCCTACGCCACCAGCTACGTCATCTATGACACGGGCGGCTCGGGCAGCGTCTGGACCGACACCTACGCAGACAGCCCCTCGGTCGCCGGCTTCTACATCGGCGCCAACGGCGTTGAGATTCACGGAGGCCACGTCCAGTGGCCCGATCTGACCAGCTTCCCGGCGGCCAATCTCGCTTATGTCGCACCGGCGGTGACAAATAACCTCCTCATCGCCGACGTGGACTGCCTGGAGATGGCGGCCGGTGTCAACTGGATCACGTATGCGGGCGCTTCAGGAAATCCGCCCACCTACGCCAGCGTGCATCACCTCACCGGCTGCGGCAACTACTATCAGGCCCTCGAAGATGCCAACGTCACCGGCTACTCCAGCGGCGGTTCGAACATCAACGATCCCACCGGCGCGGTACCGCGCGTGTGGTCCACACCGGTGGCCTCCGCGGCCAGCTATCCGGCCTATGCCGCCCAGATGTACACCGGCTATCAGGGAGACGCCTTCCAGGCGCACTTCTCCGGTGTCAACCCGTTCTTCAACGTCACGTACCAGGGAACCATCCGGTCCAGCGGAGGCCTCGCGCTGAGCACCGTCATCAACACCGCGTCGACCCTCACTCTGACCGCCGCCAACAAGAACGTGATCGCCAACGCCGCCAGCAGCGCGCAGACCATCACTCTGCCCAGCTGCTACACGGCTCTGCCGGATAAGGCTGCGCCCACCGGCCTGGAGTTCACCATCATCAAGTCCGACACCTCTTCGAATGCGGTGACGCTGCAGACCGTCAGTTCGCAGAACATCAACTACAACGGCGTTGCCGCTCAGACCCTGGCCATCAGTGCGCCGGGCAAGCGCACCCTGGTGTGCGCCCCCGACTACAACTGGTACGCCTACTGACACCATGAAAATCGACCTGGGTCACGGAACTCAGGAGGATCTTGTCCGTTTGGGCGCGAACTATTTTGACGCCGGCCCGGAGCTGGCGCGCGCCCTCACGGAAGAGGTCCTC
>JBAUZR010000143.1:0-1748 GCA_049585375.1 Acidobacteriaceae bacterium | reverse complement strand
CACCATTACCGGGACGCAGTAGCATTCCCATCTCGAATGGATCATCTCAAACGGTCCGGCTGCCGGCAACGCTGGCGGTACGGCCGCTCAATGCGAGGGAATGCCCGAGGCTTCAATGCTACGTGCCGTGGCCGTGCATTATCGTCTCATCGTAAGGTCGCATCGCGCGGCGCGCTACCAAGACCCGCGGCTCCGCCAGGGGAATCGGGTGAAAATTGGTTACCGGGTGATCAGGCTGGCGAGGAAGTCGTCATCCCATCCGGCGGTCTTGCGCTTGAGGCGCAGGGAGGCTTTGCCCGGCGCGAGCCGGACCAGGTTATGGGCCATGTGCTTGATCGTGCAGAAGTTGGCTGGAGCGTGATCGGTTCGCAACCGACATTCATCATCGCGGAAGACCATGTCCATGACCCAGTGCAGACTGTTCTCGATCGCCCAGTGGCTCCGTATGATCGGAGCCAGTAACGTCGCCAGCATCGCCAGGGAGGTGATGTAAAAGCGGGTCTCCCGCTCGACCTTGTCGCCGATCTCCCGCTCGCTCTCGACGACCACCACGGCACTCAGGCCGGGCCAGTTGTGGCGCTCCTGTAACCAACCGACGTCGTGGATGACCGTGGTAGTCCTGGTCTCGATCCGGCCGTGATCGCCGTCCACCGTCTGGTCACTGCTGACCGTGGTTTGCTTGAAGCCGGCCGTCTTCTGTTCGGCGACAAAGAGTTCGACATCCTCGCGCAGCGATCCTTGGTTGCCTTTCAAGGCCAGCACGTAGTCGGCTTTCTTCTCCACCACTTTCTGCGCGATCTCACGCTGGCAGCCCATGGCATCGATGGTGACGATCGCCCCCTCGATGGCCAGCATCTCCAGCAGCTTCGGGATGGCGACGATCTCATTGGACTTCTCTGCCACCTTCACCTGGCCGAGCACGAGGCGCTGGCGTGCCGCGAAGGCCGAGACCATGTGGATCGGCGCCTTGCCGCCCTTTTTCTTCTGACCGGACCGCCGCACGGTCTTGCCATCAATGGCGATGACGCCCTCGGCGGCTCCGGTCAGCGCCGCCACCCAGGCGACGAAGCAGCGCTGGAATTGCTCCGGCTCCAGGACAGCCAGGATGTCGCCAAGGTGATCGTGCGCCGGCGTGCCCTTCGCGAACGGCCGGAAGCGGCGCAGCAGGCCCAGCTTCTTGCGGCCGAACAGGGCGATATCGGTGACCGTCTCCGCACCAGCCAGCACGGCAAGCAGACAGAGGAGCAGGATCTCCTCCAGTGGGTAATCCACCTTCCCTTGCTGCCGGGGGTCCTCCAGGTCTTTGAAATGACTCAGGAAAACGACGGTCTCGTCGAACGCAGCGCAGTCCGCCGTCGTGCCTTCCATGGCCCACCCCTCGCTTGCGAATCGAGAGCTGCCATAGATTCAGCACTTTAGCGGTTTGTCACCTACTCCTTCACCCGATTGCCCTGCGTGCGCTGGCGCCTCGCCTATGCGCGGGGCTTCATCCGGGCGGTACTGGGCCGGTTTCCGGCGGTGGCGGAGGCCTCGGCAGCGGCTGCGCCCCTGGCTGCGGCGGACCCGGCTGTGGCGGATCGTGCTTGCACCGGCGCAGCGATTCCGCTTACCACCAGCCGTGTGCCCGGGCCGCGCCGCCAATTGCTGTCGCAACGATCGCGGCGACTGGCCGAACCGCTGCCCGCCCAGACATTTGAAGAGCCCGTCTCCGCCCATGCCGCCTCGCGAAGACCACTACAATCATGACC
>JBAUZR010000142.1:0-1580 GCA_049585375.1 Acidobacteriaceae bacterium | reverse complement strand
ATATTCCCCCGCGTCGCATTCGAATAAGGACACGTCCGATGCGCCGCCGCCACCAGTTCCTCCGCGCTCTTCTGATCCTGCTCCGGAATCGTCACGTCCAGTTCCACCCGCAGCGTGAACCCTTCGCCCTTCCCCTCGTCATACGGGCCCACGCCCACCTGCGCCCGCACACTCACCACCCCCGTCTTCTTCTTCGCCAGCTGCGCCTGGTACTCCACCGCGCCCCCAAAGCACGCCGCATACCCCGCCCCAAACAGCTGCTCGGGATTCGTCTTGTCGCCCCGTCCACCCATCCCCGGCGGCAGCGCCAGATCCACATCGAGCAATCCATCCGAGCTGCGCACATGTCCGTGGCGCGCCCCCTCCGCCGTCACATCTGCCGTATACAAAACCTTCATGTTCTTCTCCTCTTCGTCAGATCGCACGCTTTCGCGCAAACTCCAAACTCTAAACTCTGCCTAACCCTGCCCCGCCTCAATCTCGCTTAGGAATCCCTCCAGCTCCGGCGGCAACTTCGACTCCAGATGCATCGCCTTCCCCGTCCTCGGATGCGCAAACTCCAGCTCCGCCGCGTGCAGAAAATTCCGCCGCAGTTCCAGGCCCTCCGCCTCGGGATCGGTCCTCTGTCGCGACGGAGCAACCACCAGCCGCGCCGGCGCTCCATACAGCGTATCCCCTACCACCGGATGCCCCATCGAAGCCAGATGCACCCGAATCTGATGCGTCCTGCCCGTCTCGATCCGCACCGAGACCAGCGTGAATGATCCAAACCGCGAGTTAATCCGCCGCAGTACCGTATAGTGCGATACCGCCGTCCGCGCGCCCATGTGGCGCTTCGTCGTCATCCGCGTCCGTCGCAGCAAATCGCGCGCAATCGGAGCGTCAATCGTTCCCCGGTCCTGTTTCAGATGCCCGTGCACCAACGCTACGTACGTCTTCTTCATCGCCCGCTGCGAAAACATCCCCGCCAGCTTCGCATGCGCCGCATCGTTGCGCGCCACCACCATCAGCCCGCTCGTCTGCTTGTCCAGACGATGCACGATCCCCGGCCGCATCTCGCCGCCCACCTGCGAAAGCGTCTGATACCGATGCAGCAGCGCATTTACCAGCGTGCCCGCCTCGCTCTCCGCGCCTGCCCCCGCATGCACCGTCATCCCCGCCGGCTTATCCACGACTGACAAATCCTCGTCTTCATACACCACGCTGAGTGGAATCTCCTCCGCATAGGCGCGCAGCGGCCGCGGCGTGGGATATCCCAGCACCTCCACCGCTTCGCCGCCCCGCAGCCGGTATGAGGCCCGCGGAGACTTCCCGTCCAGCCGAACCTTTTCCTGCTCCAGCAGCGCCTGCACCCGCTCCCGGCTCACGCCCTCCATCTGCGCCGCCAGCCATGCATCCAGACGCTGCTTCGCTGCCTCCGCGGGCACTGTATAGGTAACAATCATGGTGGCGTTTATCTCGACTCCGGCTCCGGCTTGCCCGGACCCGTCAGCCCCGGAATCCAAACCGGCAGGTTCGGCTGCGGCGGAGGCGGTGGCGGCGCCGTCGAGGGCACCACTCCTCGCTGCACCAGCCAGTTC
>JBAUZR010000141.1:0-3788 GCA_049585375.1 Acidobacteriaceae bacterium | reverse complement strand
GGCTCAGGCCGCTGAGTGCCTCGCGGAGAACAACGCTCCCGTCCTGCTTGGAGAGATAAACGGTCACCTTGAAGAGCCGGCAGATGTCGCGATGCTCCTCCCCCAAAATCGTCCAAACCACCAGCGGAATGCGCGACAGACGCGGCTGCCCGTGCCAGAGACGCAAAAGCTCGAATCCGCTTTCGTACCCAAGATCGAGATCGAGCATGATCGCGTCCGGCAGCGGATGGCCCCCCTCCAGACCCCGTTCCAGATAGACCTTCGCCGCCCCGGCGGTGGACTTAGCGTCAATCTCCGAATACCCCGAGGCCTTCCCAGCCTCAACGGCGATGCGCAGGTCGCCTGGTTGGTCTTCAACCACCAATAGCCGCATAACAGAGTCCCTTAAATCCCTTTAAACAGAAGATTTGAGCGCAGTTTAGCCCTTCCGCTTCCGCCTGTAAAGAGTCGAATGACGCCGATGTAACGATGCGCCTCCGCAGCGCTCCCCGCGCCACCACAGCGTTTGCACCGCCCCGCCGGCGCCGACGATAATTGCGTTACGCAAGGGGGTACACCGAAGAATGCGGATTGCAGCAGGAGTGTGTGCGGCGGCGCTGTTGTGCAGCGCGGTCGCGGCCATGGGCCAGGCGCCCGAGATTCCCAAACACGGACGCGGCCAAAAGCTCTTTGACGGCAAAGACCTGAAAGGCTTCGACACCTTCATCACCAAAGAGGGTTTGAACTCCGATCCCAACCACGTCTTTACCGTCGAGAACGGAGTCGTCCACGTCTCCGGCACCGAGATGGGCTACATCATCACGAAGCGCTCCTACTCCAACTACTATCTGCGCGCCGAGTTCAAGTGGGGCGAGGGCACCTTCGGCGAGCGCCATGGCAAGGCGCGCGACAGCGGCATCCTCTATAACATTCAGGGACCCAACAAAGTCTGGCCCCGCTCCATCGAGTTTCAGATCAACGAGGGCTGCACCGGCGACTTCTGGCTCACCGACGGCGCCGCTCTCACCGGCAGAGACGGCGTTCGCGTCACCGGACCTCCCGGCAAGGCTTCCAAAATCGACCGCATCAACAAGGGCCCCTTCGTCAACGTGGTCGGCTATCGTGACCCGGTCAACGAGCTGGAGAAGCCGCATGGCGAGTGGAACGTGGTGGAGCTCGTCAATCGCAACGGCCACGTCTGGCAGTACGTCAACGGCAAGCTGGCCAACGAGGGAACCGACGCCTTTCCCGCGACCGGCAAAATTCTCTTTCAGTCGGAAGGCTCCGAAGTCTACTTCCGCAACATGGTTCTCTACCCGCTCAAGTAACAGGAGCGTTCTCGCCGGCATTCAGGCGGCGGCACTCCGGCATTCGTCACGCCGGCAACGCTGCGCGCGTCTTGCGCCAGACCTCTCTTTTTTGTAGTGTCGCCTTAACCGGGTCTGGAGAGGCGGTTCGCAGCATGGCGAAGCTCGTATATGGATTGAACCAGTCCCTGGATGGCTACGTCGACCACGAGAAATTTCGTCCTGATCTTGCCCTCTTCCGTCACTTCATCGAAGATGTGCGTGGCCTGGCGGCCATCGTCTACGGTCGCGGCATGTACGAGGTCATGCGTTACTGGGACGAAGACCAGCCGGACTGGGAGGCGCACGAACACGAGTACGCGGCGGCATGGCGGAGCCGGCCAAAATGGGTCGTCTCACGCTCGCTCAAGTCGGTCGGCCCCAACGCCACCCTTGTCGGCGATGACTTCGAGGCGGTGATACGAGGGCTGAAGGCCCGGCTCACTGGAGAAATTGAAGTGGCCGGACCCGGCCTCGCTGGAAGCCTCACCCAACTCGGCCTGATCGATGAGTATCGAATCTACCTGCACCCCGTCGTGCTGGGCAGCGGCAAGCCATTCTTTTCCGGCCGTCGCCCGCCACTCCACCTCGTCGCCACCGATCGGATTGCCGAGGATGTGATTCGCTTGACCTACGTCCCTGCTTAGTCGGACAACCGACCCGCCGGACCTCAAAAGGCGTTAGCTTAGGTGCTCATCAACGGGCATCGCGGCGCGTTTTCCGGAGCCGCTGAATCGCTGCCTGATTCCTGAACACTCGCCGACTTATCGATACTTATCGCCCGTGGCAAGCGTTGGGCGCGCGCCCGACGTATAAATTAAGCCCGCTCCTGACGAGGACATCCTCATCATCAGTACAACTGGGCCATCGACAGCATGCGCCTAACTACATTTGGTTTCCATTTCACTACTTCAGTACAGTAAACTTCGGCGGGGATCCTCAATCATGCCGCCGAAGTCGCTGAAGCTTGACAGTTTAGAGCTGGATTTGGAGAATCCGCGCATCACTCACGCTGGGAGCCAGCGGGAGGCGATGCAAAAGATCATTTCGGAACAAAGAGCGAAACTAGTAAACCTCGCCGAGAGCATATCCGTGCGCGGGTTCAGTCCGATAGACCGGTGCCTCGTCCTGCGTTCGTCGCGCACCGCGAAATTCATAGTGCTCGAGGGGAACCGACGCGTCCTTTGCGCAAAGCTGCTCAAGAATCCTTCGTTGATTCACACCTTTACAATGCCTAACGCCTTCCGGAAGCGTCTGGAAAAGGCCGCCAAGAAATTTGACCCGAAAACGGTCGAGCCAGTCGATTGCTTTGAGGTCTCGGATCGGGCAGAGGGCAACGACTGGATTCGGCAGCGACATTCGGGCGAGGACGCAGGCCGCGGTATCGCCGAGTGGTCCGCCGTAGCGAAAGCACGCTTTGCCGGCAGGACGCCAGCACTGCAGGCCCTCGAGTTCGTTGCGCAGCATGGCGAGCTCTCAGAAGATCAAGCGGACCGGGTTAACAACTCGCGTTTCCTAACTACGCTTGATCGCCTCCTCTCCAATCCCGCCGTTCGCGCGGCCATCGGTTTTAATGTTGACAAGGGAAGGCTCCTTACAGAGCTGCCGGCTCAGGAAGCCATAAAGCCTCTCAAGAAAATCGTCCTCGATCTCGCGGAAAAGGAGATCAATGTCAACGACGTAAAAACCAAAGAGCAGCAGAACGCGTATGTCAGCGAGCTGAAGCCGTCCGAGCGCCCAGACCTCTCCCGTAAGACAGGGAAAGAAATTGCTGTGGATAGTTTCAAGGAGCAGGATTTTTCCGCAGAGCATGCACCGGCATCCCGCAGATCAAAAACAGCGCGCTCCAGACCCCGGACGACGGTGGTTCCACGCACCTGCAAGCTCAATATCCCCATCGCAAAGATAGAAGGCATCTATAGCGAGCTTCAACATCTACAGTTGAAGCACGTGCACGCAATTGGCGTGCTCATGCGGGTCTTCCTCGAGATGTCAATTGACGATTACCTCGAAAACAAGGCTGGCAGCAAACTCACATTCACGGATCCGAACAGCGGGCGTCATATAGACAAGAAGCTGCGCGACAAGGTGAAGGAGACGATCGATCACATGGTCGCGAACGGCACGCCCGAAAGGGAGCTGAAGGGCGTTTGGGTCGCGGTGAATGATAAACTCAATCCCTTTTCGATCGACACGCTCCACGCGTACATTCACAACCGCTTCTTCACGCCAACCGATTCCCATCTCACGACAGGGTGGGACAACGCGCAGCGCTTTTTTGAGAAAATATGGCCGTGAGTGAACCTGCCCAGCAACGCCTACTTCACTTCACCCCGCTTCGATATCCAGGTGGCAAGGCCAAGCTGGCCCCATACGTCAAGGCCCTCCTTCAGCGGAATGCGCTTCTTGATGGCGAATATGTGGAGCCATATGCCGGCGGCGCTGCAATCGGGCTGGAATTGC
>JBAUZR010000140.1:0-3819 GCA_049585375.1 Acidobacteriaceae bacterium | reverse complement strand
CCCGCGTTGGTCGATGCCATCAGCCCCCGGGTCGCCATCATGGACAACGGCGCCACCAAGGGCGGCTCCAAACCCACTGTCGAAACCATCCGCAAGATCCCCGGCCTCGAAGCCGAGTACCAGTTGCACTACTCCGAAGAGGCCGGCTCCGATAATCCTCCGGAGAAGTTCCTGGCGAACCTGCATGGCCCCGACACCGGCTATGGCATCGAGGTCGTCGCCTCGCCCGGCGGCAGCTTCTCCGTCCGCAACGCGCGCACCGGCAGCAGCACGGACTACCCGGCGCGCTGAGAACCTCGTTCCGCCTCTCGCCCGGCCGGACCTCATGGGATGATTTCCGTCCGGAAATCGTCCCGTCGCCGTCATTTCTGCAACGCGCGGTTCGCTGCTCACATCGAACCGTCTGGGCTACCGCAGGGGTGTTATCCTCTGCGCAGCGACTCTTGCAAATCCTTTCCGGGGAGATCTGTGCCGAGTCAACAGGAAGTCCGATGGTCACAATTGAAAGTGGGCGTCCTGGTGATCGTCGCTCTTTGCGCTCTGGTCGCGCTGATCTTCCTGATGACGGGGAGCACAGGGGGCTTCTGGACCGGGCATCTGCAGCTGCGCTCTTTCTTTGAAAATTCCGCGGGGCTCAAGGTCGGGGCGCCGGTCAATCTGGAAGGCGTAACCATTGGCAATGTCTCGGCCATCCATGTGGTCCCGTCGCGCGAACCGACGCCGGTCGAAGTGGTGATGAGGGTCAATAAGAAATACGGTGACGGCATCCGCACTGACTCCAAAACCAGCCTCACCACCGTCGGAGTTCTCGGCGACACCGTCGTCAATATCGACAGCAAATTCGCAAAAGGCGCCATCGTTGCGGACAATGCGGAGCTGCACACCACGGAAACCCCCGACATCCAGGACGTGATCCAGGCCAGCCAGGGTACCATTCAGCAGCTCGACACCATCCTCGCCAAGGTGAACACGCTGGCCGATGCCCTCACCTCCGGCAAAGGCTCCGTCGGCCTGCTCATCAACGATCCCACCCTGTATAACAAAGCGGTTCTCACGCTGAATCAGCTGCAGTCGCTGGTCGACACCATCTCGAACGGCAAAGGCTCCATCGGCAAGCTGGTCAACGACGATACGCTCTATAACCGCGCCAACGATGCCGTGGGCAAGCTGCAGTCCATTACCACCGATCTCGACAACGGCAAGGGCACCATCGGCAAGCTCCTCAAAGACCCCACGCTCTACGACAATCTGAAAGACTCCACGCACCAGCTGAACGAAATGCTCGCCACCATCAACTCCGGCAAGGGCAGCATCGGCATGCTCTATAAGGATCCCGCCTTCGCGAAGAAACTCACCGACACGGTCGATCAGCTTGACTCGGTACTCACCCAGGTAAACAGCGGGCAGGGCTCTATCGGCAAGCTGCTCAAGGATGAAAACCTGTACAACCATGCCGACAAGGTCATGACCGATACCAGCGACCTCGTGACGGCCATTCGCAAGGACCCGAAGAAGTACCTCACCATCCACTTCAAGGTCTTCTGACCGGCGCGCGTGCATTCTTCCGCGCTCCGCTCCCGCATCGCTTTCCTCTTCCCCGCGTGATATCGTTTGGCACATACCAATCGCGGGTCCTGGGTCCCTTTCTGCGCCCGCTGAGGAGTCTATGCGCGGTGTTTCGTCTGCGTGCATGGCGCTGCTGTTGAGCGCCGGCACCGTGTTTGCCCAGCAGGTTCTCTCTCCTTCCGACACAGCCTCCAGCCAGAATCCCGTCGAGCCCAAAGCGCCCCACAGCTTCGATCTGAGCGCCATCGACAAGAGCGTCGATCCCTGCGTCGATTTCTATCAGTACGCATGCGGCAACTGGCGAAAGAACAATCCCATTCCCGCCGACCAGGCGCGGTGGGGCCGCTTCAATGAGCTCACCGAGCGCAATCGCTATCTGCTTTACGTCGATCTCAAAAAGGCCGCCGATTCGCCTTCCACACCTCTGCAGCGCAAGTACGGCAACTTCTTCGCCGCCTGCATGAACTCCGATCTTGCCGATCAGCTTGGCGATAAGCCTATCCAGCCGGCGCTGGCGCGCGTGGCCGCCATCCACGACAAGAAGCAACTGGCCGCCGTGGTCGCGTACCTCGAGACAGACACTACCGCCTCTTTCACTTTCTTCCGCTTCGGCGTGCAGCAGGATCAGAAGGATTCCGCCCAGGAGATCGAGGCAGTCTCTCAGGGGGGCATTTCCCTGCCTGATCGCGACTACTACCTCGAAGACTCTCCCCGCATGCAGAAGGTGCGCGATCAGTATCGCGACTACATCGTGACCGTGTTCAAACTCGCCGGCGATTCCGAGGATCAGGCGAAGAGCGAAGCCGGTCAGGTCCTCGACATCGAAACCGCCCTCGCCAAAGCCTCGCTTCCGCGCGTTGAGCTTCGCGATCCCGGCAACCGCTACCACATGGAAACCCTGGCCGCACTCTCCGGCGACGATCCCGGCTTCGACTGGGCGGCGTATTTCGCCGGTGTCCACGCTCCCAAAGTGAGTGAGCTCAACGTCGCTCAGCCCGGCTTCTTCAAAGCCGAGAGCGCGCTGATCGGCGACCAGAGCCTTGACGCCCTCAAAGCCTATCTGCGCTTCCATATCATCAACGGCGCGGCGCCCTGGCTCTCCCAGCCCTTTGAGGACGCCAACTTCGAATTTTTCGACCACACCCTGCGCGGCCAGGCTGAGCAGACCGGCCGCTGGAAGCGCTGCACTACGGCCACAGACCGCGCTATGGGCGAAGCCGTCGGCCAGGACTGGGTGAAGCAGAACTTCCCGCCCCAGGACAAACAGAACATGGAGAAGCTGGTCGCCGCCCTGAAAAAGTCTCTTGCCCAGGACATCCAGTCCCTCCCCTGGATGACCGAGGAGACAAAAAAGCAGGCCGAACTCAAGCTGGACGATTTCCGCCAGAAGATCGGCTACCCCGACAAGTGGCGTGACTACTCCAAACTTCAGGTCACGCGGACCAATTTCGTCACCGACCTTGATCGCTCTGCAGCCTTCGAATTCAATTACGACCTGAACAAGATGGGCAAACCGGTGGACGAAAAAGAGTGGGAGATGACGCCGCCCACCGTCAACGCCTATTACGATCCTCCTCTGAACGACATCAACTTCCCCGCCGGGATTCTGCAGCCTCCCTTCTATGATTTCAGTAAGGATCCGGCCGTTAACTTCGGCGGCATCGGCGTCGTCATCGGCCACGAGATGACCCACGGATTCGACGACGAGGGCAGCAAGTACGATGGCAAGGGCAACGTTCGCAACTGGTGGACTCCAGCCGATCGCAGCGCCTTCGATCAGCGGACTGACTGCGAGGTGAAGGAGTACAGCAGCTTCGAGCCGGTCCCCGGCGTCCACCTCAACGGCAAGCTCACCCTGGGGGAAAACACCGCCGATAACGGCGGCATCCACATCGCCTGGCAGGCGTTGCTGGCCACCCTCGCGCAGGAAGGCAAGAGCATCGACGACAAGATCGACGGCTATACCGAAGCCCAGCGCTACTTCATCTCCTTCGCCCAGGTGTGGTGCGAAAACCGGAGCGATCAGTACGCCCGGGTCGCCGCCAAAACCGATCCCCATTCGCCTGGGCGGTTCCGCGCCAACGGCACCCTGCAGAACTTCGACGAGTTCGGCAAAGCCTTCGGCTGCCACACGGGTCAGCCTATGATGCCCGAAAACGCCTGCCGTGTCTGGTGATGCCGCTGGTGATCCATCGGCCTGTATTTCGTCTAAGCTCCAGGAGATCCGGCGCCCCCGGTTTGGTTCTCCTGGGC
>JBAUZR010000139.1:0-6753 GCA_049585375.1 Acidobacteriaceae bacterium | reverse complement strand
CACCATGCCCGACTATATCTACCTTCTCGAAAATCGCCTCTCCCTCGCTCAGCAAAATGCCCTTCGTCAGGTTCGGGACGTCGCCCGCGACGCTGGCATGACGGTCTTTTTGGCTGGCGGCGCCGTGCGCGATCTGACCAGCGGCCTGCCCGTTCGCGACCTTGATTTTTCCGTTCAGGGAAACGCTCTTAAGTTAAAGAAACCGCTCGAGAAAGCCGGTGCTACCCTGTGGGGCGAGCATGAGCCCTCCCGCACCCTTTTCTTCTGGTTCCCTGGTTCTGTCCGCGTCGAAGTCTCCAGCGCACGCCGCGAGGAATACCCCAAGCCCGGGAAGCCTGTCTACCACTGGGCCCCGATTCTCGAAGACCTCCGCCGCCGCGACTTTACCGCGAACGCCATGGCGATTTCCCTCAACGAGGGCTCCTGGGGCCTGCTTCTCGATCCCCTCAACGGCTTCGCCGACATTGAGTTGCGCCACCTGCGGCTGGCCTCCAACTACGGCTTCATCGAGGATCCAATTCGCATGGTCCGCGCCGTCCGGTTCGCCGCCCGCACCGGCTGGGAGATGGACGAGCGCACCAAAGCCCGCTACGAGAATGCCAAAACCGAAGGCCTGATCGAGCAGGCCTCCGCCTTCGCCAAGGGCTACGAGCTCGAGGAGATCGCCCACGAGGAAGATCCCCTCCGCGTCCTGCGTGCCCTCGAAGCCGAAGGCTGGATGAAGGAGCTCTGCCCGGCATGGACCTCCGCGAAAGCCGACGTCAAAGGCCTGGACGAGCTGAACAAGATCCTGATTAAGCTGCTCATGCTGGGCGTCAATCCCGATCCCTCCGCCGCTCACATGGAGCTGCTCACTGCCAAAATGCAGCCAAAGGATGTCGCGGGACTCAAGCGCCTTTTCCCGCGCCGTGGCTTCGTGGATCAGTGGAACGGCCTCGAGCAGTCCGCCAAAGACTTCGCCAAAGAGCTTCTCGGCAAGGCAGTCTCCAGCCCTTCCGCCACCTGGAAGCTTATGGTGAACTATCAGCCGGAGGCGGTCCTTTGGCTGGCTTTCAGCTCGAAGAATCCACAGGTTCGCGAGAAGTTCAACAACTTCTTCAATGTATGGCCGGAAGCCCGGCAAAAGATTCCCACGGCGCTCATGGCCGAGATGCGCATCACACCCGACCTGCCGGAATTCGGCAATATCGCCGAGGCTCTCTTCTTCCAGTTCATGGATGCCAGGCTGAACACCGATGAAGAGATTCGCGCTTTTCTTGAGCCGTACTCGCCTCCCGCTCCGCCCCCGCCCGTCGTCATCCGCCGTCCCCGCGGCCGCCGCGCCGAGCCCAAAATCGAGGAGGAAGAGGAGGAGCTCGACCTCACCCCGGTCCGCGGCGCCGGCGAAGACGCCGACGAAGAGACCGAAGAGGAAGAGGAGGGCGAGGAGCTGCCCCCGCGTCCACCCGCGCCCGGTAAAGCTGCGAAGGCTCCGGCAAAGGCCACGAAGGGTTCCGTTGTGACACCCGAGCCCAAAGCTCCGGCAACGCCCCCGGTCAAAACCAGCAAGCCCGAGCCGAAACCCGCGGCCAAGGCGCCAGAGAAGAAGGCTGCGCCGGTTCCCGCCAAGGCGGTGGCCCACAAACCCGAGCCCAAATCAGCGAAGGTTATCGCGAAGCCGGCCCCCAAGCCCGCGAAACCGGCTCCTCCGTCCGCTCCGAAGAAGCATGCGGCCGTGCCGGCGCACAAATCCGGAAAAGCGAGCAAGGTCGTCGCCAAACCAGCCGCGAAGAAGCCCGCTAAACCGGCCCCCGCAAAGGCGAAATCCTCGAGATCCGCCGCTAAGCCGCAGAAGAAAAAGCACTGAATCTCAGGAAGTCTGAGCCGCGCCGGTCACGCACCTGTCCGCGGCGCCTCGGACTTCGATAACATCTGCGCTCTTCCAGCTCACTCCACCCGGAACTCCACCGTCTCCCCAACTTTCAGGTGGTGGCGCGCGATATCCCCGACCGGCAGCTCCAGCACGTACTGCGACATCTCGTGGCCGCCGTAGTTTGGGCACGTATTCGACTTCCCCCGGCAAGGCGGGGTGTCGGGACTCATCTCCACGATGCGGTGCTGCGCGTCCATCCACACAATGTCCAGGCCGATTTTGCAGTCATACATCCAGTACGCCTGCCGCGACTCTCTGTCATCGACGAACAACATCCCCCGACCCTCCGGCAGCTTCGTCCGCCCCATCAGGCCGTAGTTCCGCTCAGCCTCGGTGGTCGCCAATTCCACATGAACGGTTGATCCATCCGGCAGCATTACCAGTGTGTTCGCGGGACGCGGCGCCACGTAGGGCACCTGCGTCTCCTGCCCCCGCGCTGCCGGCCCGATTGTCGCGAGCCCCGCTCCCATTATCAGAAGCCCTGTCAAAATCCGGTTCATCGTCGCTCCAGTCACTCTTCTCTGGTTTATTCTCATCGCGCATGCGTCTCCGAACCAAATTCGCCGATGCCCGCGCAACAGCACCCGGCGATGCCGCCAGGGGGCAAAGTTCGGCCGCGCTGATCACGATACTCTTTTTCGTGCTCGCGCCCGGAACCGTCGCCGGCTATATTCCCCGGCGGATCAGCCGCTGGCGCGTGCTCCATCCGCCTTGGGATCCCACCCTTCTGCGCGCCCTCGGCGTTCTGCTGATCTCCGCGGGAGCCGCCGGCCTTGTCGAGTGTTTCGTCCGCTTCGTGAGGCAGGGTCGCGGCACTCCTGCACCAGTCTTTCCCACCGAGAGGCTCATCGTGAGCGGCTTGTATCGCTGGGTGCGGAATCCCATGTACGCAGCCGTTCTTGCTCTGCTCATCGGGCAGGCGCTGTGGTTCGGCAATGTCTCAGTGCTGATTTATGCGGCGGGCGCCTGGCTCGTCACCCACCTGTTCGTCTGCTTTTATGAGGAGCCGACGCTTCATCGGGCTTACGGGGAGCAGTACGACGCGTGGCGGGCCCACGTCCCGCGATGGCTGCCGCGGCTCACACCCTGGAAGAGTCCGTAGACTGCTGATTTTCCGTTGTGGAGCTAGACGGCCGCTTCCGCTTCCGCTACCGTCGGCACCAGGGTCAGCAGTCCGTCGACCTTGGTCATCTTAAACAGCTCCATCACCCGGCCGTTCACGCCTGCGACCACCATCTTTTTCCCATGCCGCTGGCAGGACACGAAGTAGTTGATGATCGCGCCCATCCCGGCGGAATCCATATAGGGCACCGCGGTCAGATCCAGAATCAGGAGTGCCGGCGGATCGGCGCGCAGCGTATTCTGAAACTCGAACAGACCATTCATCGTGAGCGGTCCCGTCAGACGCAGAATGCGACTGCCCGGAGCCTGCCCAGGTACGCTCTCCAGCGTCAGGGATTCGGCGGCCATAGCTTGCAATATTAAGGGTCCAACCAACTGCAACGGTTACAATTCGGTGAATTGAGGGTGTTTTTCCCCGCGCAAACCGGCTCCCTGCAACGTCGAATCATCAGCATTGCAATTCTCCGCGGAGTTCGGACAATCATCCCTGTGCGCCGTCTGCTCCCGCTGCTCTTTCGCCCGCTGGCTGTGGCCTGGCTCGCTCTGCTCCTGTCCGGCGCTGCTGCTCTCGCCGCTCAGGCCCAGGATCTCTCGGACGCCTCCGGGTTCACCGTTGCCGGCACTGTGCTGAGCGCCGCCAGCGGCCAGCCCATCGCCCGCGCGGAGGTCATACTCGGCAACGAGCAGGCCCAGCTCACCACCAACGACGGCACCTTCTCCTTCGACCACGTTCCTGCCGGCAACACGACCCTGTCCATTCGTAAACCCGGCTACATGGGATTCGGCGCGCTCAGCGGCGACGTGATCCACACCTTCGGCAGCGGCTCAGCTTCTCGGGAATCCGGCCCGCCCCGCCGCATTCTCGTCGGTCCGGAGATGCCCACCCTCACCTTTCGCCTGACCCCGCTAGCCGCGGTCTCTGGCCACCTGACTCTCTCCACTGCCGATCCCGCCGACCAGATCCGCATCAGCCTCTTCCGTCGTGAGTTCCAGGACGGCCGCGCTCGCTGGTCTGTGGCCGCGGTCACTCAAACCCGCAGCAACGGCTCCTGGCGGGCGGCTAACCTGGATCCCGGCCGCTACATGGTCCTCACCTCCGCAGCCATCGATGGCCCCAGCGATCCCGAAAGGAGCGAGGCGCCCATCTGGGGCTTTCCGGCCCTCTACTATCCGGGCGTTACGGATGTCGGCTCCGCCGGCGTGCTCATCCTCAAAGCGGGCCAGCAGGCCCAGGCCGACATGACCCTCGTCCGCCAGCGTTTCTTCCCGGTCACGATAGCGATCCATGGGATGCCCGATACCCCCACCAGCCTCGAGATCGCCGATACCGGCGGCCGTCCTACCGGTCTCCCGGTTCACCTCGATGCCCGCAGCCAGATCGCGCACGCTAACGTCCCCAACGGCTCCTGGACCCTGATCGCGCGTGCCTTCGGGGCCACCCTGCGCTTTGGCCGCACCGACTTTCAGGTTGCGGGCGCCCCGGTCAGCCTGACGGTCAGCGTCGCGCCTGTGCCGCCGATTCCGGTCATTATCAACCGCGAATTCACGCCTTCCGCCGATGGCTCGCTGCCCTCCAGTCGTTGGGGGTGGGTCAACCTCGCGCTCCTGCCAGCGGACGATTCCGTTGTCGGCGGAGTCAGCTCCATGCATCCCGCGGAGGGCAGTGATGGCACGCGCTATGAGATCGGAATCTTCCAACCCGGAAGCTTTTGGGTAAGGACTGCGAATCCGGACTCAACCTATGTTGCCTCGGTGACCAGCGGCGGCGCCGATCTCGCCACGACACCCCTCACCGTGATGCCCGGCAGCCCGTCGCCGCCCATCGAAGTGACGCTCCGCAACGATGCCGGCACCATCGCAGGAACCATCGACAATCGGTCTCCCGGGGCAGCGGGGGGAGCGGGCGAACAACCTCAGGTCTGGATCTACGCCATCCCTCTGTTTCCCACGACTGGCCATCTGCCCGAGACCTCTCTGCGCGACAACGGCCAGTTCGCCCTCGCGAATCTGGCTCCCGGCTCGTATCGTGTCGTGGCCTGCGATGCGCCGCAGGAGATCGACTTCCATTCGACAGAAGGGCTTGCGGCCTGGTCCGGCAAAGGCCAGGTCGTCACCGTCGATCCCAACGGAGCCGCCAACGTCGAGCTTCCTGTAATCCACGGAGACGGCTCACAATGATCCGCGTCGTCGGGATTCTCGGCGCAGCTGTCGCTCTGAGCGCGCTCACGGTCACCGGGCAAACCACGGCCTCGCCGGCCTCCAGCTCATTCACCATCAGCGGTGTCGTCCTCAGCGCCACCACCGGCGCGCCCCTCGATCGCGCCGAGGTTACGCTCTCCACGGCCGGAGAACAGGAAACGCAACTCGCCGAAGTCATCACCGGCGAAGGCGGCGCTTTCCGCTTCGCCAGTCTTGCTGCGGGAAAATATGCGCTGGCCGCCTCGTGCCGGGGTTATATCGCCAGCAGCTATCAGGAACACGAAGGCGGCTACTCCACGGCCATCGTCACCGGACCCGGTCTCGTCTCCGACGGCCTCCGCTTCGATCTCTTCCCTGCCGCCGTAATTGGCGGCGCCGTCACCGACGACAGCGGCGACCCCATCGCCGGCGCTCAGGTCACGCTCTATCGTCAGCAGCAGCAAGGCGGAGAGAACGAAATTGTGACCGCCGGCAGCGACCTCACGGGCGATGACGGCACCTATGAGTTGGATCGCCTCCACTCCGGCAGTTACTACATCGGTGTCTCCGCCACCCCCTGGTATGCCTTTCGTCCGCCGCAGCGCAACGCTCCCGACGGCACGCTTCTGCCCGCGGACCAGCAGGCCCAGTCCCCGCTCGACGTCGCTTATCCGATGACGTTTTATCCCAACGCCACCGACTCCGCCTCCGCTACGCCTGTCCAGATCAATCCCGGCGATCACCCCGAGCTGGATTTAACCCTGCACGCCGTCCCCGCCGTGCACATCGAGATCCGCGCTCCCAGGCCCGATCCGACCCACGGCTTTTCCATGCCGCAGCTTGAACAGAACGTCTTCGGCGAGGAGCAATTCCAGGCGCCCCACCCCACTTTCCACATGATGGGCGACCAGATGCTGGTGGATCTCGGCGCCGTCGCGCCGGGCCACTACACCGTCCGCGACTTTGGCCCCAACGGCCCCAGCCGCAGTGCCTCCGTCAACCTCACCACCGACGAGACGATGGACTTCAGCACCGCCGCCAACACAGTGGACGTTTCCGGCAGGCTCGAGATGGCCTCTGGCGAGGCCCTGCCCCCGGTCACCATGCTTCAGCTGCTCCTTGCCGGAGGAAGCGGCTCCGTGGACACGCCGGCCTCCACCGACGGCTCCTTCGATCTGCACGCCGTTCCGCCCGGCGATTACACCGTGCAGGTGAATACCTCCGGGGGCATTCTGGATGTGGTCCAGATGGCCGCCTCCGGGGCTGAGGTGCACGGCCACCGCATTACCATCGGGACCGACTCCGTACTGCTCGCCGCGATGGTCTCCCGCGGCTCCGTTTCCATTTCCGGATTTGCGCGACGGGACGGCACAGGCGTCGGCGGTGTTCTCGTCCTGCTGGTCCCCGAGCACCCGCAGGACAATGGCGACCTCTTCCGCCTCGATCAGAGCGATTCCGACGGCAGCTTCACCCTAAGCCGCGTGCTGCCCGGCAACTACACGCTGATCGCTATTGAAAACGGATGGTCGATGGAGTGGAAG
>JBAUZR010000138.1:0-6894 GCA_049585375.1 Acidobacteriaceae bacterium | reverse complement strand
GTATTTCGGCAGGCGGCTTTGGGCTAACGCCATGCCGGCGAAAGCGAACAGGATTATGGCTGCGATCCGGGAGCGCATGACGAAGATAGGACGAACGAAACGGGTGGTTCGTCTCACCGGGCCGGTCCCTGGGCATTGTCTTCCGACAGTACGGAGGTCAGAACCTGCGGTTCGACGTTGCCGCCGCTCATCACCACCACGGCTTTGCTGAAGGGCAGAAGCTGCTCCCGATGGAAGAGGATGGCGGCCGCGGAGGCCGCGCCACTGGGTTCCGGTGTGAGGCGAGCCGAGTAGAGCAGGGCGCGCATTGCGGCGCGAATTTCGGCTTCGGAGACGGTAATAATGTCGTCGACGTAGGTGCGGATGTGTTCAAAATTCCGCTCGCCGAGGGACTGGGTGCGGAGCCCGTCGCAGAGGGTGCGGGTGGTCATATCCGCGGGCCACGTGACCCGAGTGCCGGAGCGGAAGCTCTCCTGGGCGTCGGCGGCCAGCTCCGGTTCGACGCCGATTACGCGGACCGCGGGATTGGAAAGCTTGACAGCGGTGGCGACGCCGCTAAGGAGTCCGCCACCGGAGACGGGCGCAAGAACGAGGTCAACATCGGGCAGATCTTCGACGATCTCAAGGCCGCAGGTGCCCTGGCCGGCAATGATCTGCTCGTCGTCGTAGGGCGGAATCATGATGTAACCATGCTGGACCTGCAGCTCCTCGGCTTTGCGCTGGCGGTCGGCGCTGGCCGGGCCGACTTCGACGATCTCGGCTCCCAGAGCGGCGGTGGCACGCTTTTTGACCTCAGGCGCGTTGGAGGGCATGACGATGACGGCTTTGGCTCCGACGACGCGGGCAGCGTAGGCGACTCCCTGAGCATGGTTGCCGCTGGAGTAGGTGATCACCCCGCGAGAGCGCTCAGCCGGCGTCAGCTGGGCAATCTTGTTGTAAGCGCCGCGGAGCTTGAAACTCCCGATGGGCTGCAAACCTTCGGCCTTCACCCAGACTTCGGCGGGGGCAAAATCCGGCTGGAGCAGACGGACCAGCGGAGTGCGGGCGGCGACGCCGCGGATGCGGGTCTGGGCGTCGTGGAAGGCATTGAGCGTGAGCAGGCGCGGAGAGGTAGCGGTGGCCATGAATTCCATTTTGGACTATTGGACGGCGCTGTGCCGCACGAGCTTCCGTCCCTGGGAGAGGGAGTCTGCGGCCACTCGCCAAATCCAAAAGGTCGCCGTCTGGCGGCGGGTCGCTGGTTGTAGCTCCCTGTTGTTCCACGTGACCAAATCTCCTGCCAATTTGAGCGCGTTTAGTTTGGCGTGGAAGTCACGATATTTCAACAGTCGTGGCTTTGCTCTTCTCCTGGGCCTCCTGACGCATTTCCATGGGGACTGGCTGTGACGCGGTTGAGACGGGGCGTTGTGGGGCGCGGCCCGTGCGCCCCCGGGAGAGCGAGAACAGCCCGGCGAAGGTGAGAGCAAACACCGCGGCGCCAACCACAATGCGGCCGACCACCGGATACACGCCGACGATGCCCCAGCGGACCCAGGTGAACCAGGCGAAGAGGGCGACGGAGACGGCAAGCACGATGCTCGTAAGCAGGATGACCCGGTCTTTCATGGGCCCACCTCGGACGGAAATGAATCAGGGTTGCAACAGCAGAGTAGGACAAAACCTGTTGACGGGTGGGTTACAGGGAGGATTTTAGGGCTGGACGGGAAAGCGTTCGGCACAACCTGGCGGGAGTGAGAGCCTGCTCCGGACGGCGCCCGCGGTCCCACCTGATTGCACCACAAGCGGAGCAATCAGGTGGGGCACCCCGGGAATAATCGTGTCGGGTTGACCCGTCCGTCCGATTCTATTGATAGGCGACCGTCCACTTGTCAGCCCAGACAGAATACGGGTCCTCGGCATTGTCGCCATCGAGCTGGATAGCGGTGAAGAGACCATCGGCCCAGTTCTGCTGCGCGATCGGTGAACCGAGGTTTGCGGTCTTGTCGAACTGGTAGTAGGTGGTGCCGGAGCTGTTAACTTCGGTGAAGTCGAGAAACTCGACACCCGGGGTGCTGCCGGTCAGGCGCTGGAAATGGAAGTAGTAATGCGTGAAGGTGCCGGCCGTGTAGGGCTGGCAGGGCGCGTAGTCGCCGTTCGTATCCTGAGCCTCGACCCAGCCATTCCCGCCGCCTTCATACGCGGATTCGTCCCAGTAATACCAGTAGCCGGCGCCTGTGCCTTTGTAACGGCACTGCCAGCTGTAGATATAGCGGTCGGTGTCGCCGGAGATTCTGGTAGAGGGGATATCCTGTTCGATCGTGAACTCAACCGCCTGGCTGGCAGCATTACCAACCGAGTTCATGTCGGCGTAGAGGTCGAGGGTGAACTGCGTTGCGTTACAGGCAGTACAGACATTCTGATAAATGTGGTTCGTAAAGTCAGCGTTGCTGTAACAGCCCAGGTCCGGATTGTCGGCGACACTGGACGGGCAGCCGTCGTTGATGAGGTTCATCTGCAGGGAGCTTCCGTCCACGTTGTAATAGGAGGTGTGGCTCATATTCCCGCCCGCATAACACCCTCCTTCAGAATTACACCCGGCATTGGGTCCGACCAGATACCCCCAGCTTCTTACATTGGTGTTGTAGTTATTGGGATTGGTGATGGGATCGTCGTCCAGGTTGAGGATACTGGTTTGGGCATGTACACCTATCGCCAAAAAGGTGCATAACGCAGCAAGAGCAAGGATCTTTTTCATGGGGGAGGGCTCCTCGATGCGCGTGACGGCCTGCGCATTTTGTGGGGATGCCTGCGTAAGTTGCTATGTTGTATTAATCGTTAATAAGTTACCGATAATTTATGTTGATAACGGATCGATCTCCCAGGCGACTGGCAGGGTGAGCTTTCATTTCCTGCAACAAGCGGCGTAAGTTATTGCGTCTCAGTTTCCTCTCCGAGCCGGCCAAAGCAGGAGCCGACAGTTCAACTGGGCGGCCAGAAGCTGCGCCGAGTGTTCGGAAAGCAAGGCGACGCAGATGCCGGACGACCGGGTGTGGGGCAGCTGGGGACATCCTTCCGGAACGATGCCAGGTCGCGCTGTGCCTGAAATTAGCGAGAAAGCAAGGCTTTGAGCATGAGGTGCGGCGTTTTTGAAAAGGGATTGACGACCATAACGTCGCGCCAGACAAAGCCCTCCTGCATGTCTTCCGACAACAAGAGGCCGCAACCCGCCTCGGCAGCAGCGCTGAGGATGACGGCATCCCACAGGCCGAACTGGCGTGTGGCGAGGTCGGTGGCAGCCAGCAGGATCGACGTGGATGTTTCCACCAGGGGGAAGGCGTAACTCCACCGGGAAACAGCCAGTCGGGCATCATGGGGTGTGCGACCGGCTTTGCGGACGAGAACCTGAAAAAGCTCACCCAGCACCTGGACCGGAATGACCGCGTCGTCGGGGAGCTTTTCGAGAAGCTCCCAGGCTTTTCTTTTCTTCTCGGCATCGTTGACGCCTTCGGCGTAAACGAGAATGTTGGTATCGAGTGCGGCTTTCACCGCTTATCTTCTTCGTACAATTCGTCGCGAGTCCAGTGGGAGGCTTTGGCAGGTTTTTGACTTCGCAGGCTGGCAAGCAGGGACCTGCGTGCTTCAGCAACTGTGGTCCCGGACGCATCGACCGGAGAAATCCTCGCGATGGGCTGTCCATGACTGGTCACGAGATAGGTACGACCGCGACGAACACCGTCCAGAAGCCGGGAAAACTGACGGTTAGCATCGGTTGCGGAGATCGCTTTTTCCATGACAATCCTCGGTAGCCGCAGGTAGTGATATTCACTACTATACCTGATGGGCGCTGCTGAAGTCACCGCACGACCGGCTTGCCCTTCTCATTCAGTCCCAGCCGCGCGAAAGGCGTGTGGTGGTCGTGGGTAAACAGGACCAGCCAGTCCTCGGGGATGGCGCGCTCATAGAAGCGCTTGCGCTCGGCGATACAGCGGACGGGATCGAGGTCGTAGCCCATCACCCATGTGATGTCGAGGTGAGCGGAGGTGGGGATGAGATCGGAGATGTAGCAGGCGCGCTGGCCGGCCGATTCGATGTGGACGGCGAGAAGCTGCGCGGTGTGCCCGGGAAAGCATTCGACCGCGATGCCGGGGGCGATGCGCGTGACTTCGCCGGGACGGGTGTCGAGCAGTGTCATCTGCCCGGAGTCGACCAGCGGGTCGTAATTCTCAGATATATAACTGATCGCGTCGCGTTCCAGCTGCAGGTGACCGTGCTCCACTTCGCCTCGGTGCGCGTAGTAGCGGGCATTGGGGAAGGTAGGCACGACTTTACCGTCAGCGGTTCGGGTGGTATTCCAGCCGCAGTGGTCGAAGTGGAGGTGCGTGTTGATGACGATATCGATGTCCTGCGGACGAATACCCGCCGCGGCAAAGGCGCGGGGGAGCTGCTGTTTGGCTTCGTAGATCGCGTTCAGCTTGTCGCCGAGCTTGTTGCCGATGCCGGTCTCGATCGCGACTGTATGGCGTCCGGTAAAGACCACGACTGTGTTCAGGCCCAGCAGGATGCGGTTATGCGCGTCCGCGGGAGCGCGCTTTTCCCAGAGCGGTTTGGGAACGACGCCGAACATGGCGCCGCCATCGAGAAAGTAAGTTCCGTCGCTGAGCACGGTCAGCTCGAAGTCACCAACACTGGCTCGGCCGCGGATGAGTTCGCCGGTGTCGGCCCGGCCGGCGGGGTGTCGGTCCGGCGACGGCGCTGAGGGGGAGCCGGGCGCCATCCGTCAGCGATGCCCCGTCGAATCTGCCGCAGCCGGTTCCTGGAGATAGCGCTCGAAGTGATCGAGGAGTTTGTTGAAGAGCTCGGTCTGGTCATCCGTGCCGGAGACTGAGTGAGTCTTGCGGGGAAAGAAGTTGTAGTCGTAGGGAATGCCGGCTTCAATCAGCTTCTGGACGTACTGGACGTCGCCTTCGATGTGAACATTGTCGTCGCCGGTGCCGTGGAGAATCAGGATGTGACCGTGGAGATCGGCGGCGCTGTTCACGTCCGAATCGTCATGGTAATTCTGGGCGTCATCAGAGGGCAGGCCCATGTAGCGCTCGGTGTAAATGGAGTCGTAGTCGCGCCAGTCGGTGACCGGGGCGCCGGAAACCCCGGCGAGGAAGCTGTCGCTGTGTGAGAGCGCGAAGAGGGTGAAACTGCCGCCCCAGCTCCAGCCCCACCAGCCGAGCCGATGCGGATCCAACTGCGGGTAGTCGCGGAGGACCTGATCGATGGAGGCCATTTGATCAGCGAACTGCGGCGGCCCGAAGTTATGCCAGCAGACCTGCTCGAAGTCGCGGCCGCGCCCGGCCATGCCGCGATTATCCACGTGGAGGACTGCGAATCCATGTTCGGCCAGCAGCTCGTCGAAGAAGAGGCGCTTGCCGCCCCAGCGATCCCGGGCCTCGCCTACACCCGGGCCCCCGTACGGATTCACGATCAGCGGAACGCTGTGGGGCGACGCATTGCCTGGAGGCAGCAGCAGGGTTCCGTACAGTTTCGTAGTTTTGTCGGCAGCGGTGAGCTCGAGGGATTGCGGAGCGATGAGGCGATGGCCTTCCAGCGGGTGGGAGTGCCAGATGGGCGTGCACACTACGCCCGTTGAGCCCGAGGCAGGCACGCCGGCGGTACACGCGGAAACCGTTGGAGGGACCAGCAGGGAGGAGTACGTGTCAATGAACGCTCCGCCCTCGGTGGGGAACGACGCATCGTGAACGCCGGCGCCCTGGGAGATCTGGCGCTTGCCGGTGCCGTCGAACTGGACGGCCCAAACCTGCTGCTGGCGCGGATCGCCCTGGTTGGAGAGATACCACAGGGTCTGGGTGCTGTCGTCGATGGCCTCGATGGAGAAGACCTCGTAATCGCCGCTTTCCACCTGATCGAGAAGCTGCGCGATCTGGCCCAGGGGGTTATTGCTGTCGTATCCGTAGCGGTAGATGTGGGTGTGGCCGTCGCGCCAGCTGAGCAGGAAGAATTCGTGGTCGCCGACAAACTTCACGTCATACGTGAGGTTGAAGTATTTCGGCTCCGTTTGCTGCAGGACGCGGCGGACATCGCCGGTTTTGGTGTCGGCGAACCAGATGTCGAGGTGCTGCTGATCGCGGGAAAGGACTTCGACCCAGACGACATGCGGGTTCACCCAGCCGAAGCGCGGGATGTAGTCATTGCCGTAGTCGAGAGGAATACGCAGCCAGTGGGTGGCGCCGCCGTTGACCCCGACCACTCCGACGCGCACGCCGGGGTTGGGATCGCCGGGCTGCGGATAGCGCTGCTTCTGCACCGTGGCGTGCACGGGAATCCAGTCGACCAGGGGGTACTCAGGGACCTTCGCCTCATTCATCTGCAGGTAGGCGATCTGGCGTGAATCGGGAGACCAGAAGTAATTGCTGCGGACGTCGAGTTCTTCGAGGTAGACCCAGTCGACTTCCCCGTTGAGCAGCGTGTCGTCGTGGTCACCCGTCAGCGCCAGCGGCGGCATGGAACCGTCGGGGCGCTGGATGTAGAGATTGTGTTCGTGCAGGTAAGAGACGTACTGCCCGTTGGGCGAGAACTTGGGATCGTCCCCGGACTGCATGCCGGAGTTGCCAATCTGGATTCCGGTGCCGTTCTTCGGATCGAAGAGCCAGAGCTGGCCGTTGGTGTCGAAAAGGATGTGCTGGGAGTCGGGAGCCCACGTGTAGGGCGGCTCGTCATAGCGGGCTCGGTGATCGCGATCGCGCTCCGGTATTTCCGCCCTCAGGAGCGAAGAGAATTTCTCATACGGCAACAGGGTTTTCGGACGGGTGCCGGGAGGCTGCAGCTCCATGAGATCGCCGTCCTCTGAAATCCAGGTGACTCGCCTGCCGTCCGGAGACCAGGCCATGTCCGATGGGGAATTGC
>JBAUZR010000137.1:0-4869 GCA_049585375.1 Acidobacteriaceae bacterium | reverse complement strand
GAGAACTCCTTCCCATCGACCTTCAGCTTCACAGTATAGGTGCCTGGCGAGACTAGCGGTCCGCTGTTGTAGTTTCTCCAGTGGACCAGCGGGCGCCAGCCTTCGGGCCCGTTCTTCACCCACGGCTCTCCGGGAGGACTGTTGCGTAGTTTGACGACGGTGGGCGCTTCGTAGTGAAGGTCCCACCAAACCCGGTTGATGCCGGCTTCCGTTGATCCTTTTATCGTGCGGATGTAATCGCCCGACGGGCTGAGGATGGAGATTTCCACTTTTTTGGCTGCAGCGTGCAGATAGTAGTTCAGGTCGGCCCCGCTGGGCGGATTATCGCCAACCTGGAGATCATTGCGGAGCATGTTATTTCTGGCGTTCTTGAACTCCCGATAGCGATAGGCGGGCCGCGGCTTGAAGAAGTGGATGTCCTCGTTCTGCGCCTTGTCCCAGTCGCGCAGGGGGGTGATGTCGTCGAGAATCCAGAATCCCAGGCCGTAGGTTGCGACGAACAGATCGTTGTAGCGCTTTTGAATGGTGAGCCAGGAAACAGGAGCGGGGGGCATGTTGTTCCGCAACAGGGTCCAGTGGTCGCCGTCGTCCCAGGAGACATAGATGAAGTTGGAGGTGCCCAGAAAGAGCATGCCTTTGCGGACAGGATCTTCAACGATGGTCTGTACGCTGCTGTTTATCGATTTGGGGATATCCGTGCTGATGGACTTCCATGTTTTCCCATAATCGCTGGTTTTGTAGACGTAGGGGTTGTAGTCACCGGAGCCTTCGCGCAGGTTATCGACGATGTACGCAGTGGCGGCTTCGAAATTGGAAGGCTCGACGCGAAAGATGGTGCCCCAGGGTGGGAGGTTCTGAATATTCCTGGTGACATTGGTCCAGGTTCTGCCGCCGTCCTCAGTTACATTCACCTGGCCGTCGGTGCTGCCAGTCCAGATGACTCCTGCCTTGACGGGCGATTCGGCGATGGCATAGAGCACTGAACCTTCAAAGGTCATGAGGTTGTCAACGGAAATGCCGCCGGAGTTCTGTTCGTGGCTCTTGTCGTTGAGCGTAAGGTCCGGACTGATGACCTTCCAGGACTGGCCACCGTCGTCGGTTTCATGGACATATTGACTGCCGACATAGACGCGATTGTGGTCGTGCGGCGATATGGCGATGGGCATCGTCCAGTGCCAGCGGTACTTCACATCCTTCGGCGCCCATCCGTAGGTTGCCATGGGCCACGGAGAGACCCAGCGAGCCTGTCCGGTGCGCAGATCCATTCGCGTGAGATCGCCGTTATAGCAGCCAGACCAGACAATGTTGTTGTCCTGCCAGTCGGGAACGGTGAACCCCGGCTCGCATCCACCGATCTGCGTCCAGTCGCCTGCGAGGATGCCCTCGTTTCCGCCGAATCCCTCGGTGGGCAGGCTATTGCTGGGGCCGCGAAACGTGGGCTCATCCTGGCGGTTGCCATAGACGTTGTAGGGGATCTGGTCGTCCGTGAACGCGTGATACATCTGGGCGATGGGAAATGTGAAGGTCGCGTAGGTCTTTTCGCGATTTAAACTCACGCTGATGCCGTGATCGTGCGCCACCATGACGCGGTTCGGATTGAGCGGGTCGTACCACACATCATGGACGTCGCCGGCAGGGATGGTGATGTCGTCGGCGAGGGTCTGGCCGCCGTCGCGTGAATAGACAATGGTGACAGCGACGAAAAAGATGAAATTCTCATCATCCGGCGCAACCGCAAAGCGAGTGTAATAAGGCGAACGTTCCGACAGGACATGCAACTGATTGATGACCTTCCAGGTATTGCCGCGATCGTCGGAGCGGTAGAAGCGCGGCGTGTCTTCCTGGATGAGCGCGTACATGCGATTGGAATCGCTGGGGGCGATCTGCACGGCAACCTTGCCGACGGGCTTATCTTCAGCGGGCAGGCCGTGGCCGGCGAGCTTCTTCCAGGTATCTCCACCATCATGCGAAAGGTAGACGCCTCCGCCCGCGCCCCCGCTTTCTTCACCCCAGCTGTGAATCGCGATTTGCCACATTCCCGCAAGGAGGGTGTTGGGGTCGTGCGGATCGAGCGACAATTCGGAGCATCCGGTATTTTCATTGACGAAGAGGACCCGTTTCCAGGTTTTGCCGCCATCTTCGGTCCGGAAGATGCCGCGTTCTTCCTGCGGCCGAAACGCCTGGCCCATGGAACAGGCGTAGACGATATTGGGGTCATGCGGATTGACGATGATTCTTCCGATATGTCCCGTTAGTTCCAGACCCATGTGCTGCCAGGTGGCACCGCCGTCTGTCGACTTATAAATGCCATCGCCCATCGAGTAGTTATTGCGAATGATCCATGTCTCGCCGGTTCCTGCCCATAGGGTGTTGTGATCGGAAGGGGCAATCGCCAGAGAACCAATCGCTGAGACACTTTCATGGTCGAAGATCGGAGTCCAGGTCACACCGCCATCGTTGGTCTTCCAGATGCCTCCATCGGAGGCTCCGGCGTAGATCACCATTGGATTGCCCGGCTCGCCAACAACGGCAGCGACACGATTTCCCCCTGGTCCGATCTCGCGATAGTGCAGCTGCGCAAAAGGATTGCCCTCTGCGGGTTGATCCTGAGCGAACTGCACCTGGCTGGATGTTCTTTGGGCGAGAACGCCGATGGACAGGCCAAGAATGACAGCCAGGCCTACGACTGAACGCACGATGGAAACATTGCGCTGCTTGCTCATCGTTTTCGTGTCTCCCTTAATTCAATGGAGAATTCTACACACAGTGTTCCCTCCGCATTCCCGCGCTACAGGACACCGATGCCATCGAGCGCTTCTTCGACCAGCTACAGCCGCGCCTCCAGGCGATCCCCGGTGTCTCCCATGCCGCTGTCGTCTCCAGTCCGCGCGGCCCTGGGAGCGCCGACAGCAATATTGAAGTCGCTCCGATTTCCGGAACCGTTCGTCTGCTCGTTTCGTATCCGAGATCGAGAGGTTGATCCGAATGCAGCCCCTACGCCAGGACCTCGCCTATGCCCTGCGCCAGATGCGCCTGTCCCCGGTCTTTACTCTCACCGCCATGCTGACCCTCGCCCTCGGCATTGGCGCTACAACGGCAATCTTCTCTCTCATCAATACGGTGATGCTCAGGTCCCTTCCAGTCGCAGATCCCTCCAGCCTCTACCGCATTGGCACGGGTGACGACTGTTGCGTCGAGGGAAGCACTCAGGACAACTGGGGCTTCTTCTCCTATGATTTTTACCGGCGCATGCAACAGAACACCCCTGAGTTCTCGTCGCTCGCCGCTTTCCAGGCCGGAGGCTGGACCCTGGGTGTCCGTCGTGGCCAGACCGACCGCGTTGCCAAACCGCTCCGCACAGAGTTCGTCACCGGCAACTACTTCTCGACGTTTGGCCTCGGCGCATACGCGGGTCGCACCCTTACCCCCGCCGATGATCAGCCTAATTCGCCTCCGGTAGCCATGCTCAGTTACCGTACCTGGCAGCAGCAATACGCCTCGGATCCCTCCGTCGTCGGCTCAACTTTTATCATCGGCGATCACCCTTTCACCATCATCGGAATCACCCTGCCCGGCTTCTTCGGTGAGACCCTCCGCGCCAATCCGCCTGACCTTTGGATTCCGGTTAATCAGGAACCGGTCCTGTCCGGATCAAACTCAATCCTCCACCACTTCGAGGCGTGGCTACGAGTCATCGGTCGTCTGAAACCAGGCGCGTCGGTCGCCACCACCGGACCTCGCATGACCGCGCTCCTCCGCCGATGGCTCATCAACGACAGCGGCATGCCAGCCGACTGGATGGCCGGAATCAAAGCCGATCTTCCCAAACAGAACATCCAGGTCGTCCCGGCAGGTATCGGCGTCGCCGAGATGAAAGAGGACTACTCCGACTCGCTTCACATCCTGCTGACCGTCTGTTGCCTTGTTCTCCTCATCGCCTGTGCGAACATCGCTACCTTATTGCTGGCCCGTGGAGCCGCCCGCCGCACGCCCACCTCAATACGGCTTGCCCTCGGCGCATCGCGCAAACGGCTCATTCGCCAAACCCTCACCGAGAGCATCCTGCTCTCAGTTTTTGGGGGCGCCGCAGGGCTGGTCGTTGCGTTTCTCGGCGTCAAGCTGATCGTCGCCATGGCCTTCCACGGCGCCCACTTCGTGCCCATTTCGGCTTCACCTTCGTTGCCGGTTCTGGCATTCGCATTCGCCCTGTCGCTGGTCACTGGCGCGATCTTCGGCACCGCCCCCGCGTGGCTTGCCACCCATACCGAACCGGCTGAAGCGCTGCGTGGCGCCAACCGGAGCACTCGCGATCACCCCTCGTGGTCGCAGAAGACCCTGGTCGTCGTGCAGGCGACCCTCTCCGTCGTGCTACTCACTGGCGCTGGCCTGCTCACGCGCAGCCTGGCCAATCTTCAGCACCAGGACTTCGGCTATCAGCTCGACCACCGAGTGACCATTGGCCTGACCGCTCCATGGTCTTCATACTCGCAGCCTCAACTCGACTCCATGTATCGCGAGTTGCAGGACCGGCTGGAGCACATTCCCGGCGTCGAGCGGGCCGCCCTCGCCCAGTACACTCCACTCACTGACAACTGGGGAGAAATCGTGAGTCGCCAGGGTCACGGAATGCCCGGCCAAAACGAACCTTCCGGATCCTCCTGGGACCACGTCGCGCCCGGCTATCTCGAGACTCTCGGTCAGCAGATCATTCGCGGTCGCTCCCTCTCCGTCGACGACACCGCCTCAACTCAGAACGTCGCGGTCGTGAATGAAGCTTTCGTTAAGCGATTCTTCAAGCCCGGAGAAAACCCTTTAGGTCAACATTTTGGTCTCGATCTTCCTCGCTACTCCAGCACCTTTGAGATCGTG
>JBAUZR010000136.1:0-2901 GCA_049585375.1 Acidobacteriaceae bacterium | reverse complement strand
ATCCCGATGAGGTGATGGCTCTGTTGAAAGAGGTAGCGATGAGCGTCCGCGAGGATCCAAAGTACAGCAGCGTATATCTGGCCGATCCGGTGCTGCTGGGGGTGGACGCTATCAAAGGATCGCAGGTGATCTATCCGGTGCAGCTGAGGACGAAGGCGAACCAGCAGTGGGCGGCGATGCGGGAGACCCAGCGGCGGATCCGGCTGGCGCTGGAGGAGCATGGGATGCTGCCCGGTGATCCGATGCGGGTGTACGGGAGAGACAGGGTAAAAGGTGCAGCGAACAGTGGCCAGGATGCGGTGCACAGCCAGGATGCGGTGCACATTGAGGAGAGCCGGGCAGAGGAGAAGCCGGACCCGACGACAATCAAGCCGGCAGAGGGGAATCCGTTCACTGGGGAGTAGGACAGGTTGCCGGTTACAGGTTACGGCGCAGGGATTTCGTTGAAGGTCAGGTTTTCCACCGGACTGCCGGATTCTTTCTTCCACTGCTCGAAGAGGCGGCCGTAGCTGAGGGTGATGAAGTCGGCCTGATCGATGCCGAGCCTGCGGCCGGTAGTGTCGATCCACTCAGGCGGACCTTCGAGTTCGGCGTAGACGCCGATGGGGGTTTCATCGAGAACGCAGTGGCCGATGGCGTCCGAGTATTCGGTGCGCCACTTTTCGTAGACAAAAGCGGGCTGGTAGCCGAGCTGGGAAAAGATCTGGCCGAGGGCTTCGCCGTCCTGGACCCGGGTCTCGGTTTCTTCGCGATGCTTATGGCGGGCGGCGGGATCGTTGTCCGGCGGCGGACATTTGAAGGTGACGATCCAGCGCTCTCCATATTTGCGAACGCGCAGGATGGCGGTTCGTGCACGGAGACTGCGGTCGGGCGTGTCGTAGAGGACGTTGCGCTCGAACGTGCGCGGGGTTTCCTCATGAAAGCCGGCCGCGGCGAGGCGGTAGTGGAGGGCTTCAGGATCAGCGACGCGGAACTTGACTTCGATTTCCATGCCCATGGAGACAGGTTACAGGGTGCAGGTTACAGGGTGCAGGATACAGAATGGGACACTCGGGCGGTCGGCTGTGCGGCGCGGAGTTATGGGCGTTGGTCATCGGGTTCCATTACGAAGGGAGGATCGATTCCTGGTGAGCGGGGCCGTAGGATAGGCGAGGAGACCGGATGAAAACGCTGCGACTGATTGTCGATCCTGGGAATATGAAGGGCGAGGCGTCGCGTCGCGCGATTGCGCAGGCAGCGGAGATTCTCCGCGGGGGCGGGACAGTGGCTTTCCCGACGGAAACGGTGTACGGACTGGGGGCGAACGCTCTGGATGCGCTCGCGGTGGCGAAGATTTTTGCGGCGAAAGAACGGCCGTCGTGGGATCCGCTGATTGTGCATATTGGCGACGCGGCCATGCTGGCCGCGGTGGCGGAGGAAGTGAAGGAATGGGCCAAGCGGCTGATTGACGCCTTCTGGCCGGGGCCGTTGACGCTGCTGCTGCCGAAGAGCGAGCAGGTTCCGGCGGCGGTGACGGCGGGGCTGATGCGTGTGGGCGTACGGATGCCGGCGCATCCTGTGGCGGAGGCCTTTCTGCGAGAGGCAGGCGTGCCGGTGGCGGCGCCGAGCGCGAATCGGTTTGGGCGGACCAGCGCGACGACGGCAGAGCATGTGGCGGAAGATCTGGATGGGCGGATCGACGTGATTCTGGACGGCGGGGAGACGACGCACGGAGTGGAATCGACGGTAGTGGATGTGCGGGAGTCGAGTTGCGTGGTGTATCGGCCGGGAGTGATTTCGCTGGAACAACTGCGGGCGGCGTGCCGGTGCCCGGTGTGGATTCGGGAAGGGAAGACCGCGGAAGAAACCGCGGAGGCGGCAGCGGCGCCGGGGATGGGTTTGCGGCATTATGCTCCGCGGGCGAGGCTGATTCTGGTGGAGGGAGAGGGCGAGCCGCAGAAGGCGAGCTTTGGGACCGCCGTGCGGAAGTGCGAGGAGGCCGGCGAAACGGTGGGCGTGATGCTGCCGGATGTCTTCCAGGCAGCGGTCATCGGACGACAGGCACGGGTTTTTCGCTGGGGACGGTGGGAGAATGCGGAGGAGCTGGCGCAGCGGCTCTATGCGGGGCTGCGCTGGCTGGACGGCACGGGCGTGACGGTGATCGTATGTCCGCTGCCGGCGGAGGGCGGCCTGGGGACCGCCTTGCGGGATCGCCTGCTGAAAGCGTCGAAAGGCAAGGGGTAGGGATCAGGGTTTAGAAACGCGGGAACACCAGCAACAACGCACCGCCATCGCATCAGAACTGCGGCTGGTTTTCTCCGGCTTTGAACAGGTATTTGATCCCGGATTTGTAAATCAGAAGGCGCGTGACGTGGTCGCCGTTGCGAAAGGGCGATGAGCTGCTGCTGCGCACCTTGATGACGTCGCGGTCGTACCACTCGATGCAGCCTTCGATGCGCTCCCCATCGTCAAGGACAAAGACCATTGGCGTCTGGGTCTGAATCTGCTTCTGGAAGTAGAAGGATTCGGCGCTGGAGCTTTCGTGCGTGGCTGCGGCCGGCTGAACGGCGGGACGCCAGAGGTACGGGGTTTCTTCGGGGCGCTGCGAGCGGCGACTGCGGATGAAGCCTTCGGGCAGCGTGGGTCGAATGAGCTTACGGGGGCCGATGACATCAAGGTCATGGGTCTTCGCGCGTTCCGGCGGCGCGGCGGGAGCGGGTGGCGGTACCGCTACGGGTCCAGGAATCGGCTTGGGAGCGGAGCCGAGGACGGAGGAAGCCCGCTGGAGCGAAGTTTTCGCGGACTGCGCGCTCAGCGTGCGCACGGCGGAGGCAGAAGATTGGGACATAAACCCAGAATCCTTTACGGACAATGATGCCTATGTGATGCGCGAAACCGAATCCGCGTCGCACTCGGCGATCG
>JBAUZR010000135.1:0-9520 GCA_049585375.1 Acidobacteriaceae bacterium | reverse complement strand
CGGAGCCCTCGCTGAGGTATTTGGCCTCGTAATCGTAGAACTCCTTGCCGGGAACGACCTCGCCGACGACGGAAGCCTCGGGAGAGTCGTTGCCGAGGACGGCAACTTCGAGCTCGCGTGGCTTCTTTTTGCCGCCGACACCCTGTTCGACCACAATTTTGCGGTCGTAGTGGGCCGCCAGATCGATGGCGGCGCCGAGCTCCTTTGCATCGTGAGCCTTGCTGATGCCGACAGAGGAGCCGAGGTTCGCGGGCTTCACGAAGACTGGATACTTCAGCGCGGATTCGATGCGGGTACGGATTTTGCGCGGGGACTTCTCCCACTCGCCGCGGAGGAAGGCGACCCATTTGACGATAGGCAGGCCGGCGGAGGCGAAGAGACGGTGCATAACGTCTTTGTCCATGCCGGTAGCGGAGCCGAGGACGCCGGATCCGACGTAGGCGATGCCGGCCAGTTCGAAGAGGCCCTGGATGGTGCCGTCTTCGCCGAAGGTTCCATGGAGAACGGGAAATATGACGTCGATCGAGAGGACATGGTCGGGCGGTGCGGGCCGCACGGTCGGTGCGGGCCGCACGGGCGGGAGCGCCTTCGGCGCGGGAGTTTCAAACGGGACGAGCGCTTCGGAGGGAACCGGCGGGACGAGGACTGACTCGCCTTTGCGGAGGACGGCGGCGGGCTGGGTCGCTTCCGGGTCGCCGGCGCGGAGATGCTTGCCGGAGGCTTCCCCGGACAGGAGGCGCTCGGCGTGGCCTGCGGTGACCCAGCGGCCTTCTTTGGTGATGCCGATGGGGATGACGTCATATTTTTTGCGGTCGATGGCCTGGAGGACGGAGGCGGCGGAGAGGAGCGAGACTTCGTGCTCGCCGCTGCGTCCGCCGAAGAGGATGCCGACTCGGGTCTTTTTCATGGTGCGCCGGTTGTCATTCTATGAGGTTGCGGGCGGTGGAAACGGCCGCGGGGGAGTGTCACCGCGGGATACCCACCCGGGGGCCGCGTTTATCCCAGAAGAAGCGTGTTTCCGCCAGTCCCAGGGGCAAGCCCCGACGGGGGTAACTATGGGTTGGGGACGCGTGTTCCACAGAAACTATGGAACAGGTGTTGCAACGGGGGGCAAAGGCCTTTAATATGCGGCAATTGCGGGTATGAAAGCAGGCACCAACCACGGGAAGGCCGCGAGCCCGCGCAGAAACGGGCATCGCGCGGCCGGGAAGACACGGGCGTCGAAGCCGGTGTCCAGGGTGGCGGCTGCTCCAAAAAATGCTGCACCTAAGTCCTTTGCTGCTGCTCCGATGGCTGGGCCGGTGAGCGATTCCGGGGTCTCCAATAATGCGGGTGCGGCGACTGCCCCGGTCGCGGTCGTGCGTCCGGGACCGGCGGTAGTTTCGACACATTTTATTCGCTCACGGATTGGGAAGATCTGTGTGGCGATCACCGGCGAAAACCCGGCGGAGATGCTGCAGAACGCGGAGCAAAGTGTTCGCGAGAATCATTTTGTTGAATTTCGGCTGGATTATCTGGCGAATCCCCTGGCGATTTTGCCGAAGCTGAAGACTTTCCTGTACGAGCGTGGTGAGGTGACGGCGATTGCAACCTGTCGGCGCGCTGCCACGGGCGGCCGGTTCAAAGGAACGATCAACGCCGAGCTGGAGGTACTGGAGAAGGCAGCGCAGGCTGGATGCCACCTGATCGACGTGGAACTGCAGACCGCCGAGCACATGAAGCCGGCGCAGATGAAGAAGCTGCGGTCGTATGGGGCGGCGCTGATCGTGAGCTATCACGACTTCGAGGCGACGCGGGATCTGGATAAGATTTTCGATCGGATTCTGCCGTTCCAGCCGGAGTTCGTGAAGATCGTGTCGACGGCGAAGACGCTGGCGGACAACGTGACGATGATGCGGTTTCTGGACCGGCGGCGGGACGAGGCGAACCTGATCGGGATCTCCATGGGCGAGCAGGGGACGATCAGCCGGGTGCTGGGGCTGCGGGCCGGGAGCGCGTTCACATTTGCGGCGCCCCAGGCAGGCGCGGAGACGGGGCCAGGGCAGATCGATGCGCGGACGCTGCGCGAGGCGTGGCGGATCGACCAGATCGACGCATCGACGAAGGTGTATGGGGTGGCGGGGAACCCGGTGCGGCATTCGTTGTCGCCGCAGATGCACAACATCGCCTTCCGGCGGGAGACGGTGAACGCGGTATTTCTGCCGCTGCAGACGACGCGGGTGAACGATCTGCTGACGCTGGTGCGGGAGGTTCCGCTGCACGGCCTGGCGGTAACGATGCCGTTCAAGAGCGAGATCCTGAAGCATCTGGAGAAGACAGATGCCATGAGCGAGAAGATCGGCGCGTGCAACACCGTGGTGCGCGCGCGGGACGGGAAACTGTACGGATTCAACACCGACGTGGCGGCGATTGTGCGGCCGCTGGAGCGGCGGCTGCCGCTGAACGGCGCGAAGATTCTGGTGCTGGGAGCGGGGGGCGCGGGGCGGGCGGCGGTGTTCGGGCTGGCGGAGAAGGGCGCTGAGGTGTTCGTGTGGAATCGCACGGCGGAGACGGCGAAGAAGCTGGCGCGGCAGGCGAAGGCGAAGACGATCAAGCGGGAGCAGATTGCCAAATCGAGCTTTGACGTGATCGTGAACGCGACGCCGATCGGGATGCGCGGGGTGAAGCCGGCGAGCCTGCTGGAGCCAAAGGAGCTGAACACGCGGCTAGTGTTCGACCTGGTGTACAACCCGATCGACACGCCGCTGATCCGCATGGCGCGAGAAAAGGGGCTGCCGGTGGTGACGGGCGTGGAAATGTTTGTGTACCAGGGAGCGCGGCAGTTCGAGATCTGGACGGGCAAGCCGGCGCCGGAAGAGGAAATGTTGCGGGTGGTGGTGCACGCACTGCGGCAGCAGGCGGCGGAGAACAAGGACAGAGTTTAGGGACCAGGGTACGCCACAGAGTCGAGCGGGCGGTCACGCCCAGCTGAGAATCCGGGAAGAGGCGGGACGAGTGCGGTTACCAACGAACTTTCAGGGGGAGGCGCGCATGCTGGTGGGGGCGCGCTCCGTTGTCTATAGTGAAAGAAGGAACTCTCCCATGAATCGGAATGCAAGCGAAACGGCGGTCGATCGACTGATCGCGCTGGCTCTGGATGAGCCGGCGAAGCCGGGAGCGCAAAGTGCGGCGGCGGCGGGGCCGGCGGAACTGGAACCGGTTGCGCTGCTGGAAGATCCGAGTGTGCCGTCGATGAGAGAACTGGAGCATCATCCGATGTGGAAGACGTTGCTGCAGTTCCGAGCGTTTCTGCCGTTGGTGTCGCGGCTGCTGGAGGCGGACAGCCCCACGCGGGCGACAACAGCGCTGTCGAACGAGATGCGGCAGAGTGTGGGCGAACTGCAGGGATCGCAGCGGGAAATGCGACTGGCGGTGCAGGATCACACGCTGCAGCTGAAGCGCTTTGAAGAATCGATGACGAAGACGCGGGAGACCACGGAACGGCATGCGTTCGAGCTGTCGGAACTGAACGAGGACGTGAAGTCGATGCACCTGCTGGTGAAGCGGGTGACGGGCATCATGGTGACGCTGCTGGTGGCGCTGATTGTGCTGATCGTGGTGTTGCTGGTGCGGCTTCCGCATCTGATCGGCCACTAAGTTTTCCTGTTGGTCTCCGCGGGGGCGGTTCCCGTCCCAGCTATTTCTGCAAACGACGAGTTGTCGTGCGTCTCCGAGGCAACGGAGCCGGCAGGGACTGCCTCTTCCCAGAGGAGGAGGTGGTTATGGCCCAGCCATTGAAAAAGGCGGACGAGTTCCCGCGGGACGCATACGAGGCACGCAAGGCTCGTGAGCAGCGCGAGCGGGTGTCTCCGACCGAGACTCCGACGCATGGGATGGAGCGGGAGCCGGCGGAAGTGGACATGCGGCCGGGGCCGCCACAGTCGTCGCTGAACAAGGATATTCGGGCGCGGATCGAGCGTCCGCATAAGGGCGACGTGGGGCGTCCGGGGACGAACGAGGAGATTTTCCAAGGGTCGAAGCAGAGGGAGTTGAAGTAGAGCAGGGTGCAGGGTGCAGGACCGGGGCCGAAGGCGAACCCAGGCGAAGACGGGTGGCGAATGGGGACGGGTTTTCCTGAGGCGTCTGGAGCTATACTGCGCGAAGAAACCTCGAGGTGAAGTGGATGGCGACGCTCAGCGTACAGGAAGAGGAAGTATCAACGACGATGGATGACTTCGGCGCCCTGGAAGAGCGGGTGGTGCGGGCAGTGGAAGTGGTCAGGACGGAGCGCGCGGCGCGCGCGCAGGCGGAGCAGACGATCGAAAAGCTGCGGCACGAGGCGGAAGAGCAGGGCACGGCCCTGACGCTGGCGCGGGAACAGCTCCGGACGCTGGAGCGCGAACGCGAGCACGTGCGGCAGCGGGTGGAACGGCTGTTGAAACAGATCGATGAAATTGCATCCTGACGCCCATGGCTGAGAACGACGCGATGCACGAGGCGAAAACCGGGACGGCTGGCGGCATGTCCGATTCCCAGGCGATTACGGTGGAGATTTACGACCAGACGTATCGGCTGCGGGGCAGCGATCACGCCTATGTTGAGCGGCTGGCGGCCCTGGTGGACGGCAAGATGCGGGCCGTGGCCTCGGGCGGCCGCACGGTCGATTCGCTGCGGGTAGCGGTGCTGGCGGCGCTGAACCTGGCTGATGAGCTGACGCGCCTCGAGGAGCGGTATGCAGCGGTCACGCGCTCCGGAGACAGCGCCGCGTCGATGCGGAGCCGGGCGCACTCGCTGAGCGGGTTATTGGATGAGGTGCTGGCGGCGGAGCGCAAGGCGGGGTGAGAAGAGCAGGGATTACAGCTTAGGGATTAGGGATTACAGGGCCCGCCGCTGCCCTCAACTGCAACCAGGCAAAGAGGCAAAGAATGGCGACTTCTTCCGCGAATCCCGTTGGGATTGGATGGGCGATTTTGCCGGGCGGGCGTGTAGCTTGCCATGACCGTGGCTGACCACTGGGAGCAGGTGTATCGGACGAAGGCGCCTGAGGCGATGAGCTGGCACGCTCCGCACCTGGAGACATCGCTGGAGTGGATTGTGCGGGCGGTGCCTGATCGGACTGCGGCGATCGTCGATGTGGGCGGCGGGGTATCGCCGCTGGCCGCAGATCTGCTGACGAAGGGCTACCAAGATTTAACAGTGCTGGATGTGGCGCCGGCGGCAATTGAGCGGGCGCGCACGGATTTGCACAGTCAGATGGGCGAGGCGGCGGATCGCGTGCGATGGATCGTCGGCGATGTGACGACGGTGGAGCTGCCGCCGGCGACGTTCGATGTGTGGCATGACCGGGCCGTCTTTCACTTCCTCACGAAGCCGAAGGAACGCGCGGCGTACGTGCGGCAGGCGGAGCGGGCGCTGAAGCCGGGCGGCCACGTCGTGATGGCGACGTTCGGTCCGGAGGGTCCGGAGCGGTGCAGCGGTCTTTCTACCTGCCGGTATGACGCGACGGGACTGGCGCGGGAGTTCGGGGCGGGATTCGCGGTCGTGCGGAGCGCGATCGTGGAGCATACGACGCCGTGGGGGGTGGTGCAGGTGCTCCTCTACTGCCAACTGAAGAGGAAGCCGAAAAGCCTGTAGCCGGTGGCCGGTGGCCGGTAGCCCCGAAGCGGCGAATCAGGATGCGCCGTTGATGGTGTAGAGGTCGCCGATGGTGAAGCGGTAGCCCCAGGCATACGTCGAACCATCAGGTGTGATCAGGATCAGGCTGATCTCGGTTCCGGCGAGAGGCGGGATGATGACGTCATGCCAGGGATGCCGAGCGCCGGTGAACGGGTTGAGCACGTCAATGTGGACCACCGGATGGCCGGGGCCTGCGGGCAATAAAGCGTAGAGCTGACCGTCCCGGGTCCAGCCGGTGATGAGCTCTGAGGGGCGCAGGCCGGCCACGGGGTGCGACGGGCCGCCTTCGAGGGAGACCATGGTATCCAGGGTGATGGAGTTGATGTCGCCGTTTCCCGTGATGAGCCACTTGTTGTCTGGCGATACGAGCCAACCGACGACGCCCTCCGGCGTGATGGGGCGGGGAGCGCCGCCTTCAGTATTTTGGAGCCAGGTGCGCTGGGGGCGGCCGGCCTGATTCGCCACGTAAACAACGCGCTTGTCGTCGGAGAGGAACGAGCCGACGACGTTGCCGTTGAGGTTGGGAGGGCTGAGGCGGCGAGGCTCGCCGGGACCGACCGGCAGGAGCCAAATCTCGTTGGCGGGCTCGGTTAACTTTTCGGCGAGGGCCCATTGCTTGTCGTGGGAGAGGGCGACGCCATAGCCGGGGCCAAGGGCGATGGCCGGGGAGCCGTCGACATTGCGGATAAAGACCATGTATGTGGATTCGGCAACGGCATTGCCTTCTTCTTCGAAGAGAGCTGTTTTGCCGTCGTCACTGAGGGCGCGCAGGTAGCCGTAGTCCAGCCAGGAGAGATCGCGTTGGGTTGTATTGTCGGCGCTGGAGACGAGGAAGCCGCGGCGGGAGATTCCCTGATCGGCGAGGATCTGGCCATTCGGCGCGATGTCGCGCAGAAAGAGGCGTCCTGCGGCGGAGAGGGGAGAGCGGATTTTGCCGGAGAGCGACATGGCGTGAATCTCGCCGGATTCGAGCGGCGAAGTGAACCAGATTTCTGAGCCGGAAGGATTCCACGCGATCCCCTGAACGCTCTCAAAGATGGGGCTGACGGCGACCTGGCGGCCATCGCTGCGAAGGATGACGACGCGGCCGCGATCGTCGTATGCATCTGCGTGGATGTCGAAGGCGAGGTACTTGCCATTGGGGGAGAATCGGACGCTGGGAATGGCCTGCCCGCTGTAGAGGATCTTGCCGATGGGGTATTCGAGCTGGCAGAGGAACCGGCCAGGAAGGAAGCGGACGATGGCGAGCGAGGAGCCGTCGGGGGAGAAGTCGGCGGCCTGGATGCTTTCGATTTCAGGGCGGGGCGCGGTGTCCTGAGCGACGCGGGCGAGCGCGCCGGGGCGGAGGAGGTTCGCGATCGCCCTGGGGGCAAGGGCGACGGCGAGCTGGCCCTGCCTGGAGACGGACAGCAGCCGTGCATTGGCAATGCCCAGCGGGTGGCCGCCGGATCCGTTGACGGGGACGGTGTAGATTTCGGGCTGCGTGCCTTCCCACGCTGCGGTGTAAAAGAGGCTGCGGCCATCGGGAGAGTAGCGGGCGTTATCCATGCCGCCGCGGCGGTAGGTGAGCTGGTGAAACTGAGCGCCGTGGGAGGGGTGCAGGACGAGGGCGAGGCGCCATCCGGCAAAGGCGGCAACGAGGACGAGTGCGGCGAGGATAGCGGGAGCAATCCAGCGGCGGCGGATCGCCGAACGGGTCGCCGCGGCCTGCATGCCGGAGGAGCCGGTGAGCGTGGAGAGGGATTCGAGGTCGAAGGCAAGGTCACGCGCGGACTGGAAGCGGTGGTCGGGGGCCTTCTCGAGGCAGTGGCGGAGAGTGCGTTCGAGCGCGGGCGGAATGGAATGGCCGGAGGCGACGAACTCGGGGGGCTCCTCTTTGAGGATGGCGGTCATGGTTTCGGCGGCGGTGTCGCGCTGGAAGGCGCGTTGGCCGGTGAGCATCTCGTAGAGGACAGCGCCGAAGCTGAAGATGTCGGTGCGGCAATCGATGGGGCCGCCGCGGACCTGTTCGGGAGACATGTAGCCGACGGTGCCCATGACGGTGCCGGGGTCGGTGCCGTTGGCAGGGAGGGTAGCGGTGGCGTCGGCGGGTTTTTCAATGGCGCGGGCGAGGCCGAAGTCGAGGATTTTGGCGTGGCCATCGGCGGTGATGAAGATGTTGTCGGGCTTCAGGTCGCGATGGGCGATGTTTTTTGCGTGGGCAGCGGCGAGACCGTGCGCAATCTGCACCGCATAGGTGACGGCTTTGCGGTGGGAAAGAGGGCCGTGGGCCAGGAGGTCGCGCAGGGATTGGCCTTCGAGCAGCTCGGAGACGAGGTACGAGGTGCCGTCGTCGCGGCCGATGTCGAAGATGGCGAGGATGTTGGGGTGGCTGAGGGCAGCGACAGCGCGGGCTTCCTGCTCGAAACGGCGGAGACGCTCAGGGTCGGCGGCGAAGGAAGCGGGAAGAACTTTGACGGCGACGTCGCGGCCGAGGCGGGTGTCGCGGGCTTTGTAGACCTCGCCCATGCCGCCGGCCCCGAGCAGGGAGACGATCTGATAGGGGCCCAGAGACGTACTGGTGGCCAGGGTCATAGGTGGAGTGAACGGATTATACGTGTGCGGCAGGAGAGCCGCGCTGGACTTACTCCGTGACGGTGGTGCCGTAATGCGCAGGCGGAGGCGCGGCGCCGCGAATCTGTTGGATGAAGAGCGGGACTTCGCGATCGATAAGGTCGGGGCGCTCGAGCTGGATGTAGTGGCCGCTGTTGCGGGCGATGATCTGGCGGCTGCGGGTGGAGAGGTTTTTGAGGTTGGCCTGCATGCGGTCCCAGGCAGCACGCATGTTGGGCGGCTCATGCTGGGCGAGGCCTTTCGCGGGGTCCGACGTGAGGATAAGGATGGGCAGGTCGCCATAGGGGCCGGTGTGGATGGTTTCTTCGCCGGAGCGGTCGAAGTTAGTGGATTCCCCGGCAGGCGAGGAGACGACGAGGTGGCAGCGCTCCTCGGACTGGAGGCGGGCGCGAGCGAGCGGGAGCTGCGGGAAATTGCCCTTACAGCCGCCCATCCAGCGGGGGATTCCCAGGACGAAGAGGGCCTGGGTGATAAGGACCTTCCGCAGGGGTGGGCCGCCGGGGCGCATCGCTGGGGCGAGGGCGGGGTCACGGTTCTGGAGGGGCGTAGAGGCGTCGACGAAGATGAGGCCTTTGACCTGGTCGGGATAGTGGGTGGCGTAGTCGCGGATGTACATGCCGGCGATGGAGTGGCCCATGAGGACGATGGGGCCAGTGACGCCAGCGGCCTGGAGGAGGCCGTGGAGCTGGGCGGCAATGTGGTCGGCGTCGCGGGGCGGCGGGACGGGATCGCTCCAGCCCATGCCGGCGCGGTCGTACGAGCAAACCTGGGTGGTTTGGGAGAGGGTGGGCTGGACGGCGCTCCAAATAAGGCCGTCGTTGCCGAGGCCGGCGTCGAGGACGAGGGTGGGCGAGCCGATGCCGGTGCACTCCATGCGCATGCGGTGGCCGTTGACGTCATAAAGGTGGCCGGGCATGGAGGATCGGGTCTGATGCAGAAGGAGGGCACTGATGCCGCTGGAGAGGCCCAGGGCGAGGAAGAACAGCGCGACCGCGGAGAGGACGACGCGTTCGAAGAAGCGGCGGCTGGCGGAGTAGAGCCGGTTGCGCAGGGCGAGGATGCGGCGGAGGCAGAGGTCGGCGATGAGGATTCCCAGGAGCAGCACCAGAGTGGGGAGCAGAGTGTAGAGGAAATCCATGCGGGCCATGATACTCGGGGATGGGTACCCCCCCATCGTTTTCGATGGCATCGTTTGGGTAGTTTGTAGATTCCATTGGGGCGCATTGGTAACATCCGGGGGAGATGGGAGCTG